>NZ_JAHLRI010000049.1:0-15909 GCF_018919685.1 Enterococcus sp. S183_ASV_20 | reverse complement strand
ATCGTAAGCAACCCCCGTTTGTTGCACTTGTTTTAATTCTTTTTTCAAACGCAAGGGATTGGTAATCGTATTTTCGGTATAGGGAATTAATGTCTGCGTGTCTAAATATTGTTGCACTTGTTCTTCCGAAAATTCTGCTAAAACGGCTTTACCCATGGCCGAATTATACAAAGGTCGAGTAATTCCCACTTTCGAGGACATGCGAATCGTTTGATTTTTCGGTTCTAATTTATTGATATACAGAATTTCATTATTATTTAAAATCCCTAAATGAATGGTTTCATCGACCGTATTTTGAAGGTTTTCTAAATAAGGTACCGCAATTTCAGCTAAATCGATTTGCTCCACACTTTGATTCGCATAGCGAATCAATTTTGTTCCTAAGCGGTACGTCTTGTTCGTGTCTTTTTGAACATAGCCAATTAATGTTAAGGTTTCTAAAATTTTGATTGCCGTTGATGCCGTCATTTCGGTATTCTTTGCAATTTCCTGTAAGGTTTGATCGGGTTGTAAACTTAGACAGTCCATGATTTTAGCCGCTTTTAACAAGACTGTTCCGTAAGGTTTTGTTTCTTTCATCGAAACCCTCCTTTTCCATATAAGAAATTATATAGAAAAATAAAGAAATTGCAAGAAAAAAAGAACTCGAAGATTCATTCAGTAACGTTTTACTTTCACTTCAGGTCTTTCTCCCAGTCCTATTTCATTCTTATTTTCTTTTCTTTAACTCATCAGAAACATCTGCATCCTTAGGAATTAAAAGATACTCACTGACTTCTGTGGTTTCATTAAATACAACATATAATTTTTGTTCTTCATCGAAATCGCCCAAATCAATCGCTACGTAATTGGGACAAACTTCTGAGATACCATGAAACATTTGACTAAAGATTTTTTTCGTCATCCCCACATTACGATGCTGCTCTTCTGCTTTTTCCACCGCACTTTGTAACGTATATCCTTCATCTAAAAAACGCTTGATCCAATGCACTTTGACGACTGTATGTAACCGATATTTCCGTGGACCGTTTGCGTCTTTCGCAATGGAAGAAATATACCCTTTTTCTTCCCAATAACGAAGTTGACGTGGCGAAACTTCAGCAATTTCACTTAGTTCACTAATTCCTATCAACAAATTTTCTTCATTTAACAAACGCTGAATCATTTTTGACCACATTAGTTTAACTTCCTTTCCCTTATCCTTTCCTTAATTGTAGTTTTTTTTACACCTTTGTCAAGTAAGTTGACAAAGATTCTAATTAGTTGTAAAGTAGTTAATGCAATTTAATTTGAAACTTACAGAAAAAGGAGCGATATATGTGACTTCACAACAACCTGTGGATATTCACGGAAAACCTTATAACCGGTCGTTACTAGTCGGCGTTTTACTAATCGGAACATTTTGTACGATTTTAAACCAAACACTTTTAACGACGGCCTTACCTACATTAATGAAAGAATTTGATATCTCAGCTTCAAGTGTACAGTGGCTAACCACTGGATTCCTACTTGTGAACGGCATTATGATTCCCATCAGTGCTTGGTTGATTAACAAATTCAGTTCAAAAAAATTATACATAACAGCGATGTCAACGTTCTTAATCGGAACCATCATCTGTTTTGTAGCGCAAGACTTCGGCATGTTATTGACTGGACGTCTTGTTCAAGCCGCAGGGGTCGGCGTATCTATGCCTCTTTTACAAACAATTATGCTTTCAATTTTCCCGCCTGAAAAACGTGGCGCTGCCATGGGCACAACGGGAATTGTTATCGGATTAGCACCCGCTTTAGGTCCAACATTGTCTGGTTGGATTATTGATTCTTATACATGGCGTGACCTTTTTGGGATGGTCATTCCAATTGTCGTTTTAGTCCTAATTTTAGCTTCATTTTTAATGAAAAATGTCATTCAATTATCTAATCCAAGTATCGATGTCTTATCGGTCATTCTTTCTACTCTCGGCTTTGGTAGCTTACTTTACGGTTTCTCAAGCGTTGGTGATAAAGGTTGGGGTAGCCCGCAAGTCTATGGATTCTTAATTGTTGGTGCGATTGTTTTATGTCTTTTTACATATCGACAATTGCATTTAGAACAACCTTTCTTAGAACTACGCGTTTTTAAATCAAAAGTCTTTACTGTTGCGGCCATTTTATCTGGCGTAACCAACATGGCAATGATTGGCGCCGAAATGGTTTTACCTTTGTATATCCAAAATATTCGTGGCGAATCTGCCTTCCATTCAGGGTTAATGCTTTTACCAGGAGCGTTAGTCATGGGACTTATGATGCCAGTAACTGGTCGCATTTTTGATAAAATTGGTGCCCGTCGTCTTGCGATTACTGGGATGTTTATTTTAACAGCTGCAACGTTACCGTTTGCTTTCTTAACAAAAGCAACACCTATTATTTATATCATTGTCCTATATGCGATTCGGATGTTTGGTATTTCGATGGTCATGATGCCTGTGACAACTTCTGGCATGAATGCTTTACCAATGAATTTATTAAGTCACGGAACTGCTGTAAACAACACCTTCCGACAAGTAGCCAGCTCAATTGGAACAGCTGTTTTGATTAGTGTTTTAACAAATGTTACCAAAGACGGCTTACCTGCATCGGACTTATTAAAAACAGCCCCACTCGCTTATCGCGATCAAGCAACAAACGCAACACTAAACGGTTATCACGCAGCCTTCTTCGTGGCAACAATCTTTGGCGTTCTCGGCTTGGCGATTACTTTCTTCTTAAATAAAAAAGAAGCGATGCCTGTTAAGGAAGTAGGTGCAATGAAATAATGATTATTTTCCTTTTAATCCTTTGCGTGTTAGGCTTTGCCTATACGAATGTATTTGGCCGAAAAGTCTGGCATAAATTCTGTATGGTTATTTTTGGTTTAGGGTTCTTAGCTTCGTTAAGTCTTATCGTTTTAAACGATAAAGATCATTTTGGTATGACCGAAGTTACTCAGGACAAAACGTTTGAACTAAAAAGCAGTAGTTCAAGCAAAGATGGCCCCAACATGTTATTGTACCAGCCGTTGGGCGATGGTTCCGAAAAAGTTTATTTATATAACACACCAGATAAAAAGAAACTACAAAAAACAGGAACGGAAAACGTCACAAACACGGTTCAAAAAGATGCTCAAAAAGCCACATTAGTCCAAAAAACGACGAAATGGTCCTATCAAGAGTCTTGGGCCAAAACACTATTTGGCCTTGCTGACAACGATAACCAATTTGCAAAACAAGAAAACACCTTCAACGTTGCTAGTGACTGGCTAGTTTTAAGTGCTGATCAAGCCAAAAAATTAGGCGAATATATGGAACAACATGCCGCTGATATCAAAAAAGAAGGGACTGAAACAGTTGGCAAAAAAATGATGGCTGCTATGATGGCGAATCCATCAATGTCCCAAGAAGAACAAGCGAAACTCACCGAACAATATACCAAAGAGTTTCAACAAGAATTGATTCAGAAAATTCTTAGTGACATGAAATAAAAAAACGAGCTTGATAGGATCATCAAAAAAGATGTGACTACCAAGCTCTTCTTTTTAATTATAAATCGCTTTAATCGGATCCATCCTCGAGGCACCAATTGCTGGAATAATCCCGAAAAAGATACCTGTGAAGACCGAAACTAATGTTGAAATAGCAAAGATGGACGGCGTAATAATTGGCGTAATCGAAATATACCCACCGACCACAGTTGCCAATAAGTAGCCGCAGCCGACACCAATCAAACCACCAATCAATGTGATAAACGCTGCTTCCATTAAAAATTGGAATAAAATGACTCGTGGTTTAGCACCAATGGCCCGGCGAATCCCGATTTCTCGTTTCCGTTCCGTGACAGACACATACATGATGTTCATGACGCCAATTCCCCCGACTAATAGGGAGATTGCAGTAATTGCCATCAGAAACATCGTCATACCCGTGACCATTTCTTCCATTTGTTGTTGGAGTTGTTGGTCTTGGTCATTTTCTTTAAACGTTCCTTTCACTTCAGGATGATTTTCACTTAAAATAGTGATTGCCTGTCCTAAAATTGCTTCACGGTCCGCTCCCTCACGAACCTTAATATTGATGCCACTAATTGCTTTTGTTTTCGCTAATTTATTGTATGATTCTCGAGAAACAAAACTGCTCATAGCAGTTGCCCAATCATCGTTCATACCCAAACTATCTAAATCTTTTGGTGCTAAAATACCAATCACCTTGTACATATAACCACCAATTGAAACAGCTTTTCCAATGAGTTGGCTAGGATCATCAAGCCGAATTTGCGCTTCAAAGATATCATGATTTAAGACAATCGCATCTGTATTTGCATCGCTCGGTTGAAAATCACGACCATATAAAATATCATTCTGCCCTTTAGTCGACGTAATGGATAAATTCGCTTGCGCCCCAAAATAATCCATTGGTACAAACAAATTGTCTCCGCCCCCCATCATTGATTCACCATATTGAGGATAAATACTTTCAATTCCTTGAATGTCTTGTAATTTTTTCAAGTCCACTCGGCTAAACGTATAATCTGGCTCTTCATAGGACATAAAATTGTCACTGCTACCATCCGACATTGTATAATGAATCTTCAAAACATCCGCGTTCACTGCACTGGATGCCTTCACAACTTGACGCTTCATCCCTTCACCTAGCGCAGAAATCGTTACGACTGATGTAATCCCAATAATAATCCCGACCATCGTCAAAAATACCCGCAACTTATGCGCCTTTAAGCTTAAAAAAGTACTAACAAATAAATTAGCAATCATCTAATCACCTCTTCTTCCAAAAAGCGACCATCTTTCATATGAATCACTCGTGAGGCATATTTTTTCATATCTTCATCATGTGTCACCATGACAATTGTTTTGCCCTGTTCATTCAATTCTTTCAATAATTCCATGATTTCTGTACCCGTTTCACTATCCAATGCCCCAGTCGGTTCATCAGCCATAATCAATAATGGATCATTCACCAAGGAACGAGCAATGGCTACTCTTTGTTGCTGTCCTCCAGAAAGTTCAGTAACTTTTGATTTGGCTTTTGTTTCCAAACCGACAATTTTTAGGTATTTTTCAGCAATCGCTTTTTTCTCAGCGCGGCTTTTTTTCCCTTCATAAACACAGGGCAATTGAACATTTTGACTAACATTTAAGGAATTAATCAAGAAAAATTGTTGAAAAATAAACCCTAGATATTCATTGCGAAAGGCTGATTTTTTATTTTCAGACAATTTTGAAACATCTGTTCCTGAGAAATGATAGCTTCCGTCTGTTAAGCGATCCAAGAAACCAATAATGTTCATCAGCGTTGTCTTACCGCTACCGGACTTCCCCATGATTAAAATGAACTCTCCTTGATGGATGGTCAAGTTCAATTCTTTTAAAACATGTAGTTTTTCCTTACCTACTGGATAGAACTTGTTAATGTCCCGCAATTCAATGAGGGGTTGATTTGTATTGTTTGCTTCCACCATCAAGCCCTCCTATTTCGACGCATCTGTCATTGATTCGTTGGTTGCTGATTCATCAGAAGCAATCGCTGCATCTGATTCCACAATATCACCGACTTTTACTGGTTTTTTTGAAGAAATAACCACTCGGTCGGCTGATTCTAAGCCAGATTCAATCGCCATTTTGTCGCCATTTTCTTGCCCGACTTGGACATCACGACGAATGATGGTTCCAAAATCATTCACTAAAACGTAGGCCTGTTCACCCTCTTTTTGAATCGCTTTTTTCGGTAACTCAATCGCCCCTAAATCGCCTAAATCAATGGTTGCTTGCATATGATAGCCATTTTTAACTTTGTCTAAATTGGCCAACGCAATTTTGACGCTATAACTAGACATCGTCGTGCCGCCCTCTGGATTGCCACTCGCAGCATCGCTGTTGCCTTCAGGAGGATTATCATCGATATAAGAAATTGAGCCATCCACAACCACATTGTTGGAAACAGAAGTTAGTTTAGCTTTTTGCCCAACACTAATTTTAGTCAAGTCCTTTTCATTCACTTTTCCAGCTAAATAAAGATCTTCTGAAGTTAACCGTAAAATCGGTGAATTGGCATCTTTTACTTCTGGAATTGATACGCGACCTTTGAAATTAGCCTTTGTGGAAATATATTGCTTCGCTCCTAAATCCGCTAAGGTTTCATTGGTAAAGGTAATCTCTTCATCTACCGCATCGACTTCTGTTTGATATTGTTCATTTAAATCATCACCAGACATCGTGCGGTCTTCTTCTTTAGTTTTATTAAATTTATCAATGGCCCGATTCCACTTATTATAGATATTCGCCCGCTTCGTTTCTAATTTGGCTAAGCTATTTTGTTGTGCCTCAATTTCTTTTGTGACCGCCTCATCTTCATAAGTAAATAATTCTGTGCCTGCATCTACGACATCGCCGTTTTTCACCTTAATCTCTGGATCCTTTGTTATTTTTTGATCACGCGCAAAGGCTTCCATTTGTTCTGGTTGGATGACACCGTTAATATAAATTTGTTGCAAGTCGGGAACTTCAAAATAGTCAATTCCCCAGTCATCTTTAGGCGCTTGCTTGACAGCTACTTGTTGTGTATTTTTATTTAACGCATTCACAGTTACGATGCCCCCAACCGCAATTACCGCAACTGCCCCCAATATAATTATCGTTTTCTTCTTCATTTTCTTCGTTTCATCTCCTCATTCTGTCTATTTTCCCCAACAAACTAAATTGCTCGGTCGTTCACTTATAACTATTTAACCATGCTTGAATTCAAGAAACAAGGGCATTTCTCTAGGCCTTTAGTCTGATTTATTTCATTTTTGTTCATTTTTTTATTTATTTCACGACAATAAATAACCATTGTTGGGTCTTTGTGTTTCAACAATCTAAAAAGGTTATTTTTATGTTATTTATAACTAAACTATGCGCAATCGAGATTTTTTGCTTCTTTTTTTATTTAAGGTACACTAGAAGAAACAATTGAAAGTGAGGGCTTGCCATGAAAGTCATTATTTTTGGCGGTAGCGGTTTTTTAGGTCAACAAATCGCGAAAATTTTAGTTCAACGCCAACATCAAGTCATCAGTATTTCTCGTCATGGAAAGCCTGCCACGCTCTCCGCATCTTGGAGCCACCAAGTGCAGTGGGTATGCTCCGATGTTACTCGTGACACGAATTGGCAAGAACAAGTCCAGCGTGCTGACTGGGTCATTGATACAGTAGGTATTTTATTTGAAAATCCACGAAAAAAGAAAACCTATCAACGGCTAATTCTGACGCCAGTGAAAAAAATCAGCTCTTTTTTAGCACAACAAAAAAAGCCAGCTAAGTTTTTATTTATTTCAGCCAATACTGTTCCTTTCCCTTTGAGAAAATATATGGATGCCAAATTGGCAGCGGAGGAACTAATCCACCAAGAAGTCGCCGAAGCAGTGATTTTTTATCCTAGTTTACTTGTAGGTCAAGAACGTACCGGCACCATACTTTTTAGTAAATGTATTTATTTTTTTAAGAAAATCCCCTTTTTAAAGAACTTATTTATTGGCTATGATCCTGTGCCTGTGGCAGAAATGGCACAAGAAATTGTTCACGTTTTAGAAGGCGGCAATTCTATTTACACACACAGAAGGACCCGTTAACAAGGTATCTCCCAATCGTCTCTGTCTAGAGGCGGTTTTTTTGTGTTACAATACAACTGTTCGAAGGAGAGAAGAAGCATGAAAAAAATTGCCATTATTGGCGGCGGCATTATCGGAATGACGTTAGCTAATTATTTAGATCCACAAAAATTTGACATTACCGTTTATGATGAAGGGCTCGGCCAAGCGACTAAAGCGAGCGCCGGGATTATTTCCCCTTGGCTATCCAAACGTCGGAATAAGAAATGGTACCAATTAGCGCGAGAGGGCGCTGCCCTATTTCCAAAGCTAGTCAAAGATTTTCAGCTGACGGAGGATATTTATCGTCAATCAGGGACTGTCATTTTGCGCCCGGCAGCCGCTTTGGCAGACTTAGCCCATTTGGCAGAAAAGCGTAAGCAAACTGCACCTGAAATTGGAGAAATCACGATGTTGTCAGCAGTTCAAACAGCGAAGTTCTTACCGCTACTTAAGGAAACTCCCTCACTTTTTATTTCTGGCGGCGGTCGCCTAGATGGACCAGCTTATCTAAACCATCTTCAGAAACGCGCCGAAGCCAAAGGGGTCACTTTTTGTTCACAACGGGCGCACTTTCGACAACTGAATCAAGGGTGGGAAATTGTCACAAATTCAGAAAAAAAGAGCGTTGATTTTCTCGCTTTAACACCTGGTCCTCATTTAAAGGAATTACTCGCTACTTTAAATTTATCTGTGGACATTCGTCCCCAAAAAGGACAATTGTTAGTTTTCGAGACCCCTTTTACAAACAGTCAGCAATGGCCTGTCGCTATGTTAGATGGCGAAGCCGATTTAATTCCTTTTAATCAAGGAAAAATTTTATTAGGTGCCACCCACGAAAATGAACAAGCCTGGGATTTAGAAGAGACTGTTAGCGCTTTTCAACAACTAACTTCTGGGACTGCGCCATTTCTAAAAGAAGCAGAGCAGCTTTTTAAGCAACCCATGCATTACCGCGTCGGTACACGTGCTTATACATCTGATTTCGCTCCGTTTTTTGGCCCTTTGCCAGAAATGCCCCACCTTGTGGTTGCTAGCGGACTTGGTTCATCAGGACTCACTACTGGCCCATTCATTGGTTACCAATTAGCTGAATACTTCAATACAGGTGCCTTCAAAGGAGAGCTTTATCAAAAACCACTTAGTCAATATGTTAAAAACAACCCCTCACTTTAATCAGCGAGCGGTTGTTTTTTTCCTTTAAATTAAGAAATGTGAAGTATCTTGGTAGAAGGATTTTGTTATTATGCTACTTGTGGTCGCGCATAGCGTTCTACGTTTTGTTTAATATTTTTAACCGTTTCTGGATCTTCAATGCCCGTTACTTCAGCGATCACTGTATCAACGCTTTCTTGGTCAAGCATTTCCTGTAATTGACGGCTTTGTTCATCTTCTGGATCATGATAATTAAAGACAATACCAATCATTGCTAATAAATGCGGCGACACTAGATTGCGTTCCTGTAATTCACGGATTGGTCGAATAAACCGTTCTTGCGCACCTAATTTTCTGATTGGTGTCCGTGCTACACGTGTAATAGCATCTGAAATATATTTATTTTGGAAACGTTGAATAATTTTTTCAATATAGGCTGCATGTTCTTGTTCATCAAAATTCCATTTAGCCACTAAAAGTTTACCAGTTTCCTGCAAAACTGATTTGAGTTGTGCTACCACTAAGGCGTCCTGCATCGCTTCGTCAATGGTTTGATAGCCTAACAACGCCCCTGTATAGGCAACTGTAGCATGGCCAGTGTTTACACTAAATAATTTTCGTTCAATATACGGCTCTAAATCAGCAACGTAATGAACCCCTTCTAACTGAATCTCTTTGGCTTTTCGGTTGGTATCATCAATGACCCATTCACAAAAAGGCTCAACTTGAACAAAAAGTGGATCTTCATGTTTTTGTAATGGAACAATCCGATCAACCGCCGCATCAGGAAAACCAATCCATTGTTCAGCATAAGCTGGGTTTTTCAAATATTTGGCCACTTCTTCTGCTAAAAAGGTTGAACCACCAATCATATTTTCACAAGCGATAATATCCAGCGGCTTTTGACAATTTGCTTCGGCACGTGCATCAATTCCTTGGGCAATTAATTCAGCAATTCTTGGTAAAATATTGGGACCAATCGCCGTCGTGACTAAATCGGCTTCCGCAATTGCTTCTACTACTTTTTCTGGTTCTGCCATGTTATTTAATCCGGTCACATTTTCAACGTTAATTTGTTGATGTGAGGCATCGGCCAATTCAATTGTATAACTTTTACGTTCTTTTAACGCTTGAATGATGGTTTCATTAACATCCACAAACGTAATATGAAACCCGTTTTTAGCTAAAATTTCGCCGATAAAGCCGCGTCCAATATTTCCTGCTCCAAAATGTACTGCGTTCATTCTTATTCTCTCCTTTAAGCAATGGCTAAATTTTCTGTTATTTCTTCTTTACTTAATGCATCGGCAAGTTGCACTACGTTATCCATATCACTACAATAAAGTGCAATTTGTTGGACTAATTGCAAATGTTCTTCACCGACTCCGGCAATCCCAAATAATACGGTAGCAATTTTTTCATCTTCTTCGGTGCCAAAATTAACGCCCTCTGGGACTTGCACTACACAGATTCCTGATTTTTTCACTAATTTTTTGGCTTCTTCTGTTCCATGAGGAATGGCAATAAAATTCCCCATATAAACAGATAGCAATTGGTCTCTTTCAATCATTGCTTCGATATAAGCGGGCTCAACACAGCCTGCCTCGACTAGTTTTTCGCCGCAAAAGCGAATAGCTTCTTCTTTTGTATTAAACTGTTGATTTAATTCAATTGAAATATTCGTAAGATTTTCCATTGTTTTCTTCCTCTCTAGGCACTTTCTTTTAAGAGCGAAACCACTGTTTCATATTTTTGGGGATTAACCATACTTTTTACTGATAAGTGTGTCGCTTTCGGTGCTTTTTTACGGGCTTGTTCCGTTAGTTCAGCTTTTGTGACAATTAAAGCCTGTGTTTGTTGAGTTAATTCATTAATATTAATTTTTCGAATCGGCATTGAAATTTTCTCTTTATCTAAAATTTCTTCTAAGACTTTCATTCCCATCGTTGCTGACCCGACACGATCATCGTGAACCAAAAGAATCTCATTGACATTTGCTAAATCTCCCTCAATTTCAGAAGCAGGTGTTGCTTTGGAGACTGTTGGTTGTGCGTCGTTTTTTTCTTTGGTACCTGATAGTTCAGCCACAATTTCATCATAACGTGGTGAGTTCAAGAAATTTTCAACTGCTACAAAGGTTGCATTAGGTGCTTTCTGTTTGGCCCGTTCTTGCAATTCCGCTTGTGTGACAATCAATGCATTTCCCTCATCGGTCAAATTATTAATAGCCCGATTCGTCACAGTTTGTACTAAACCAGCCTCTTGGACCTTTTTCCGTAAGATAGACGCACCCATTGCACTAGAGCCCATCCCAGCATCACAAGCAAAAATAATTTGTTGAATTCCTGATAATGAAGCACTACCATTTGCGACAGTTAATCCTTTTGATACTGCTTTAGCAGCTTGGGTTTCTTTCACTTTTTGGGCAAATTCATCACTTTCTTCTTTCGCATCTGCTTTTAAAATGACTGCGGATACTGCAAAGGAAACAGCAGTTGCTGCCAAAACACCTAAAATAACTGGTAAGTAAGAACCCATTGGTGTCATTGCTAAAATAGCTATAATGGAGCCTGGGGAAGCGGGCGCACGTAAACCAGCATCTAACGTTTGGAAAACCAAACTACCTGTCGCGCCACCTGCAATAACCGATAAGAATAATAACGGTTTCATCATTACATATGGGAAGTAAATTTCGTGGATACCACCAAGGAAATGAATAATTATTGCTCCCGGCGCAGAAGATTTTGCCGCACCTTTTCCAAAAAACATAAATGCTAATAAGACACCTAACCCAGGACCAGGGTTTGCTTCTAATAGGAAAAGAATTGATTTGCCAGCCGATAAGACTTGTTCTGTCCCTAAGGGTGTTAAAATGCCATGATTAATCGCATTGTTTAAAAAGAGCACTTTTGCCGGTTCAATAAAAATACTCGTTAATGGAATCAAATGAGCATTTAAAATGATTTCCACACCACGTGCCATTGCAGCAGTCAGCGCATCGACAATTGGGCCAATCGCTGAAAAACCAAGTAAAGCTAACGCAAAACCAATTAATCCAGCTGAAAAATTGTTTACTAACATTTCAAAACCAGCTTTAATCCGATGTTGGAAATACTGATCAAATTTCTTAATTGTAAAGCCACCAAGTGGACCCATAATCATGGCACCTAGCATCATCGGAATATCGGTTCCCACAATCACGCCCATTGTCGCAATTGCGCCAACTACGGCACCGCGATCACCTGCAATTACTTTCCCACCAGTGTAGCCAATTAATAATGGAATTAAATAGGTCAACATTGGGCCAACCATCGTGGCAAAGGCTTTATTTGGCAGATATCCATCTGGGATAAATAGCGCTGTCAAAACGCCCCACGCAATCAACGCCCCGATATTGGGCATCACCATGCTAGATAAGGTACTGCCAAGTCTTTGGACTTTTGCTTTAATTGATACTTTATTTTTTTCTGGTACTTGTTCCATATTTATTCCCCTTCTCTCAAGTAACTTTTCTTGTTGACTAAATTGTATCCGCTTTCCGAATCTGGAAAAAGTCGTACTTTGGCACAAACCATTGTGCCAAAAGTTGAAAGAAAAAAGCACGTGTTCTCTAGTTACGAAAACCAGAAAACACGTGCTTATTCCATTTATAATAATTTCAATAATAAATGAACAACTTTTTATGCTATACTCAAATTGGCGACTTGCCTCGAAAGGAGGTGCATCACATGTACGAGATTGTCACAAAAATTCTTGTGCCGATTTTTGTCGGGATTGTCCTGAAACTTGTAACCATTTGGCTGGAAAAACAGAACTAGGAATAAACAAGTTGCTTCCAGCCGCTGCTGTCTAAACAGCAAAAAAAGACACCCTACTGCAATAGGGTGTCTTTTTAGTGCATCCATGCACGACTTTGTCACAAGTTACTTTAAATTTATCATAGGGCCTATTTTTTGTCAAGGAAACTTCTTATCTTTTTTGTTTAACCTCTTAAATAAAAAATATTTTATTTTTTAATATAAAATTATTTCAATAATTTTTAAACATTTCAGATTGAATTGATTTTTTTCAGACGTAACTTTAGGCTTGAGCCAGAATTTTTTGCGCTTCATCTATTGTTTGACAATCACTGAGCCGCTGAATGTTTTCGAGATCTGAACAGAAAAAAGCTAATTCTTGAAGCATGCTTAATTGCCGTTGACTTTTTAGAGCAACGACAAATAACAAAGTAGCTATTTTTCGATCTGCTTCCGTACCAAAGTTGACCCCATCAGGCACTTGAATAAAGCAAATCCCTTCTTTTAAAACTTGTTCATCTTGTCCTTCCGCATGAGGCAATGCCACGAAGTTACCGATATACACGCTGACTTTTTGTTGACGTTGATACATTGCTTTGACATAGTCAGGCGTGACCAACTGATTTTTTAGCAGTAATTCACCAGAAGCTGCAAGTGCTTCCTCCCAACTAGCATACGATTGATTCAACATTATTTGCTCCGCTGTAATTTCAAACATCTCTCAACACCTAGCCTTTCATTTCTTCAATTAATAATGACGAAAGCAACTGATAAACAATGGCTTCATTTCCTGAATGAAAAATTTCTGTATTTAAATCATTCATAATAATCGCACCACTGATTTTTCCTAAAATTTTCCCGATTGTTTCATCAATCGGCATTGGCGCTAGCATGAGTAACATACGTTGTAACTGCATCGGCTTTTTATCCATACCTTCAATCATAAGTGGCTGGGCCAGATTAAAAATACAAAAAACAGGCTGTGTCACTGCTGTACTTGAGGTATGGAATAAGGCCATTTCCGTCTGAGGAATCCCAATAGGCGCTTGCTCGTAACGTTTCATCAATTGCTGACAGACGATTGCACTATCGGTGATTAAATCTGCGGAAAGTTGCGCGAGAGCTTGTTGAACGGTTTCTGCTAAATCCGCTTGATTATTTAAATCTGCTATGAAAAATGTTTCTAATAGTTTACTAATTTCTTCCATGAAAGCGACCACTGTTTCGTAGCTTTCTTCGCCACCTATTTTTTTCACAGGCGCTTTCCTAAGCGAGCGTTTTTCGTGACTAATCCGCTTAAACTCTTCTTTCAATTGGCGGATTTCATCGTCTAAAAGTAACGGTGAGATCAATTTATATTTACCATTGTATCCTGGTAATAACGAAGTGGAAATCACTAAGTCATAGTTTTCCTCAACATTCACCTTACCTAAATCCGCAATCCGAAAAAAATGAATCTGATTGATAAAAGGAAAGTAGCGCCGTAATCGCATTTCCAGCATACTTGTCGAAGCCAAACCGCTAGGAGAAAAACCTGCAATATCAACTTCCATAATTTTGGGACTCCGTTCTAAAGAATTGGCAAAATGAAGTACCATGTAGGCAATTTCCTCTTCTGATAGATTCTTTTGCGGAAAAATTTGCGGCAACGCTTGGCGTAAAGCCGCAGCTATTTCTTGATATTGGTTCATGATCCGTTCTAAAATGGGATTCGTTAAATCTTCTTCTTGTAAAACCGCCCGCGAAAAAACACCTGATAAATGCGTCAACAACATTTTATACAAATTGGTATCTTCGAAAAAATTAACTTCCGTTTCTTGACTTACTGCTTCAATCAGTTGTTTCACTGCATAAGCTAGCTGAGTGTCAAAATGTTCATCAAAAAAATCTTCATCAAAAGAATTAGAAAAATCACTTAATAAGCTAGCAAAAAAAACAATCTCACTGACAGCGTATAGTTGTTTCGTTTCAGCAGCGACTTTTGAAAAAAGTCGTTTAGAACAATTTAGAAAGGCCTTATTCATCTGCCCAGTATAGGTCTCATCAGCTAAATAAAAACCTGCAGTGACCCGATCCATCGCAATTGTTAACATTAAAATCAAATGTTGTAATTTGCGATCACTTAATGCTGGAAATAAAGTTTCTACTTCTGGCTGAACAATTTTTTGTGCAAATGCTAAATGTTCTGCATGAATAAACTGAAAGAAAAAATGGTCGTTTGTTGTTAATTCGGTAAAATGAAAAAATTGGTACTCATTAATTTCCATACTTAGAATATTCGCCATTAGAAGACGGCGATATTTTTCAGAACCAGTCACTTCATAACCTTGATTCCGAGAAATCGTCAACGGAATCCGAGCAATCCGTGTTTCTAATTGTTTAATATCGGCATAAAAAGTCGTATTACTAATACAATACGTTTCCAGAAAATAATGCATAGAGACTGGCTCTTTTGTTTGCAGTAATGTCAATAAAATCGCATGTTGCCGCGCCAAAGTAGAAAGTTCCTGTGTCTCTTCTCCTAAAATAGCAGCCTGAATTTCCGTCATCGCTGCTTCATCTGCTTGAATCGAAAAGCGCCCACGAGCTACTTTTTCCAATGTCGCGCCCATCGATGCTAGCGAGGTTTCTAAATTTTCTAATTCACGATATACCGTCCGGCGGCTAACCTTTAACAAATTCATCATGCGGTTTACTGAAACGGGGGTAGGACTATTCACTAATTCCGTTAATAGAACAGTTTCTCTTGTCGTTAAAAACATCTATCAGCTCCTCCTTCCAGCCATTCTTGATACTCTTTCTTATTCAAAAAACTAGTAACTACGTATAAATTTTGTTGCGTTAGATCTAAATGATAGGCTTGCGCCAGTTCACGAGTCACTACGTAGGTTGTCTCCTTGGTAAAAAAGACTGTTTCCAGTGGCTCTTTAGATACTTCAATCGCGACTCCTTGTTTCGCCGCTTGTTGCCGCAATAATTCCATTCCCATTGTTTGCGATCCTCGAACATTCTCGGCATATAAAAAAACAAGCTTCTGTATTTGTTTTGTCGAGTTCGTTTCAGTAGCCTCTGAACCAAGTGAAGATTGCTCTTGAGAAGAAGCAGTCAGTTTGGCTAAAACTTGCGGGTAATAGGATTTAATTTCTAAAAAATTTTGAACACTCACCATATCCTTTTCTGGGACGTACTTTTGTGCTAACTGTTTCAATTCTGCTTGAATCACCACTAATGTCTTAGGCTGCCACTTCATCTGATGAACGGACTGGTAAGTCACAGGTATCTCCAAGTCCACAGCTTTTAAT
>NZ_JAHLRI010000048.1:0-16314 GCF_018919685.1 Enterococcus sp. S183_ASV_20 | reverse complement strand
AGAAAATACATCAATTTTGATAAGTAGAAATGGTAAAAACATTGTATAGCATTTTACACAGGAGTCTGGACTTGACTGGTATGATTATCCATTTTTTGTTAAAAGTAATCAATAATATCTTAAAATTAATAAATTGTGCTATATGCTAGACTAATTTATTATAGAAAGGTTATTGACAAATTAGACACAGCTTGATAGTATAAAGCGAACAAAACGTAATCATTACGATTTGTTCGCTTTATCTGTAATATTTCGCTATAAATAGTTTCAAATAGTATAGTTTGAATGCTCAAGTATTTCAGCAACTTTTATAACACAGGATGTAATAAATATGGCTGTACCAGCGAGAAGAACATCGAAAACAAAAAAAAGATTGCGTCGAACACATGAAAAATTAAAATCACCTGAAATTTCGTTTGATGAGAATCTTGGTGATTATCGTAAAAGTCATCATGTATCTTTAAAAGGCTATTATGGTGGAAAAAAAGTGATGGATAAAAAATAGGAGGTAATAGTATTGAAGAAAATGAATATTATTTATCCACCACTTGTGGAACAGAGCTTTCAATTTTATCAAGATTATGAACAAGAAAGATATGATAAGTCTGAATTATACAGAATAATGGTTATGAAGAATATTATTAATGAAAATGGCACTCCAACAGAAGAGGCTCTTAAAAAAGGATTAGTTAAAGACTTTTATGAAGAATATGATTTATCTTTTGAAGAATTTTTAAAATTGTACCCGTTTTTTAATAATTATGATCCTGATTATTTCCAGAAAATAGATGGGTTTTGGGAAGTTCCCGTTTGTTTAAAAGAAGAATTAATATTATTACTGAATGATAAAGATTGTGCCTATGATGTACGGATTCAAATTCAACAATTTCTTGAAGAAAGGTGAGTAAAGACAAGATGTTCAGAAACAAATGGAAAAACAGTTCACTAATTAAAAATGTGTAAAAAGGGTCTGATGAAAAAAGGAGACATAATAGTTATTATCTTTTTAATAGCTATCTCTTTTTCTCCATATTTTATTTTTTTTCATAATAATCCATTTCTCCCTAAAAGTTTTGACGACGTTAAATATGCTGTGGTCAAGATAGATGGGAAAGAGATTGAGCGTATAAATTTAGATAATCCAAAAGAATTTATCAAAACGTTTTATCCATCAAAAGGGCAATATAATACTATAGAAGTTAAAAATGGACACGTCCGTGTAAAAAAAGATAATAGTCCAGATCAAATTGCGGTGAAAACAGGATGGATATCAGAACCAGGGCAAACTAGTATCTGTATTCCTCACAGATTCATTTTAGAAATTGTTCAACAATATTCTAAGGATTATTATATTTACTAAAATCATTTTTTGGCATACATGCTAAAAAATGATTTTTTGTAAATATTTTATTGCATTAATATCAATATAGTTTAGTTTTATTTGGAAGAATGTAATAACAAATATGAGATGGGAGTGTCCTTATTAAATAACATTCATAAATGTTATATTTTAAGTGAAAGTAATGATTTACAGTTAATTAAATGGAGGTTTTATGAATAACCTATTTATTTTTGTTTGCTTTTGTTTTATGTGGTTAATGATTTTTGGAGTAATTTTATACTATGTTGGTCTAGTTAATCACAGATATATACATCATACTTTAATTTTGGGTTTAGTAACTATTATTTCTGGTACTCTATGTTGGTTATTTGTAGGATACTCATTAAGTTTTTTTGGAAATATTCAATATAGTATCTTTTATAGCCCCTTAGCTTCTAGTGAAATTGTTTCTATACTGATACAATTACTTTTTTGCTTATATTCTGTAATTATGATAATTGGTTCAGTATTAGAAAGAGGTAATTGGAAATATATTGTGTTGTTTGTTCCTTTGTGGATTGTATTTGTTTATGCACCTGTTTGCTTTTCGTTATGGGGACATGGAAATTGGCTAGGGAAAATAGGAGTACTGGATTATTCTGGCGGACTAGTAGTCCATACTACTGCTGGAATTGGAAGTCTTGTTTTGGCAATAACATCACCAATACGTTTAAAGAATTCATTAATATTTAAATCACAAGAAATGATAGCTTTTGTAGGAATGCTATTTATTACCTTAGGATGGTTCGGATTTAATATGGCACCTTCTGGAAAAATCGGTGAAGAATCCATTCAAATTTGGTTAAATACACTTATTTCAATTTTAGGCGGTAGCATCAGCTGGCCTTTTACCCAATGGATTTTAATAAAAAAAGTATCTATCTATTCTATAATGAATGGAATAATCGGCGGATTAGTAGGTAGTACTTGCTCGGTTGGATATATATCTCCTGCAATTAGTTTATTAATTTCGGTAATTGTATGTACCCTTTGTCCAATTGTTATTCACATAATGCATCTACGCATAGCAAACTTTGATGACGCTGCAGATTCTTTTGGGATGAATGCAGTGGGTGGAATTGCAGGATCGATTTTAACTGGTGTCATGGCAGAAAAAGGGGACTTTTTTCTTCAATTATTTGGGACTTTTTTAATCAGTATTTGGAGCCTTAGTTTAAGTCTTTTGATTCATTATTTATTGAAAAAAATGGTAAATGATTGTGATTCTCAATGTATTAGATAAAAAAATTAAAATTATTCCTAGTGTTTATGAATATCAAAATAATAGTCAATAATAACACTCAGGAAGAGATTTGGAGACTTTAAATTTTAGTGGAGGTAAATAATGGAAAATAAAGAAGTTATAATTATTGGAGCAGGTGCTGCTGGCGTAGGTATGGGGGTTGCTTTAAAAGATTTTGGCATAAATAATTTTGCTATTTTAGAGAGAAAGCAGGTAGGTAATAGTTTTATTAAATGGCCTGAGGAAACAAGATTTATCACTCCTTCTTTTACAAGTAATGGATTTGGGATGCCTGATTTAAATGCAATAGCAATTGATACATCTCCTTCATATACTTTAGGTAAGGAACGTTTATCTGGAAAAGATTATGCTAAATACCTACAATTAGTTTCAGAAGAATATAAGTTACCTATTAAGACAAATTGTAAAGTTCAATCTATTAAAAAAGAAAAAACTGGTTATTTGCTTGAAACAACAAAAGGAATTATTCATGCAGAATATATAATTTTTGCGATGGGAGAGTTCTCTTTTCCGAATAAATCTAGTATTAAAGGTGCTTATAAGAATAGTTTACATTATGGCGAGATTAATTCTTGGATTGAAATTAAAGGGGATAAGCAGACAATTATCGGAGGAAATGAGAGTGCGATTGATGCAGCTATTGAATTAGCTAAATTAGGTAAACGAGTTACAATTTATACAGATACTTTGGGGTTAAATATAAGAGATGCTGACCCGAGCAAAAGGTTAGCACCACGCACAAGACAGAGATTTTTTGATTTACGTGTAAACAAAAAAAATTAGATAGTATTAAAATATACACAACTATCAAAGTTAAAAAAATTGAAAAAAAGTCTACTAGTTATATATTGATTACAGAAAATGGGAAATCATTACCTGTAGAAAATATACCAATTCTTTGTACAGGTTTTAAAAATGGCACAAAATCTATTACTGCATCATTGTTTAAGTATAAGGAAAATGGAGAGGTTCTTTTAAATGATTTTGATGAATCGACAATAGCTAAAAATATTTTCTTAACCGGTCCAAATGTACGTAAAGGCAATACCATTTTTTGTTATATATATAAATTTCGCCAACGTTTTGCCGTAATCGCTAATGAAATTGCCCGACGAAAACATATTACTATTGACGAAAAAAAATTGTCATACTATAAAAATCAATCTTTTTATTTAGATGGTTGCTCTGGGTGTGAAGTAAGATGTAGTTGTTGACAAATAAGTAATTGTTATAACTTATTTTATAAATTAAAAGATTTTTAAATAATTTAAGTAATACTAATCAATGAAATTTGAATTTTGAAATAGTTATTTATTTTCATTTTAAATACGTCTTTTAATTAACATTAACCTATGATTGACTATAATAAAAAATAGGCTCTCTTTGTATAGAAAGTCTATTAAATTTTAATAATTTATTTAGTTGACAATAAGAATATACCTTCAGCAATTTTATTTTTAGTAATAGGAATTACTTCTGAATAACCTTTAGAGTTTGTTATAATAACCATTATTGTATCATAAAGGCCTGAATTTTTGATCATTGGGTTGTCCAATGTTCCAAGAAACTCCCCCTTTTTACTTTTTGATTAGCAACAAATTTTTTAGCGAATCATTTACTACTTAATGATACTGTATCAATACCAATATTAATCAGTAACATGTCCAGTTTCAAATAGAACTTGAACAATACCACATCTACTGGAGAATAAATATTGTTTCTATTTGGCTTAATAGGAACTATTTTCTTATTGTTGATCCGTCTTGTGTTTGTATTGAAAAAGAAGAAATAATGAGAGATTTAAAATTAGCAAAAAAATTGGTAAAATGAACTAAGGTAACGATCGCACCCTCAATATAATAGTGTCATGAATTTAAACCTCAATTTTTTTGCGGTTGTTACCTTTTTATTTTAGGGTGGAAAATAAATGTTCTCTTTATTTCTTTTTGTTATTTCGCAAGTGATAAACTCCTGTTAAGATAGTGGCTATATAAAAAAGGCAGATACTTAAGAAGAGTATATTCATGATTTCCTCCTAGTTTAAATGAAAGTCATGAATGATTGTACCAAGATTTTTTAGAGAAGTTAAGATTGAATAGAAAAGTAAATACGATAAAATTTTTATAGACTGTTACGTTGAAATGTTCTTCAGAGACTATTTCTTCCAATACCGCCTACTAGATAGGTGGTTTTAATCATTATTTTCGGAGGTTGTGTTTTGACCAAAAAGTAAAGATTTAATGGATGTAGGTTCATTT
The DNA here is from genome assembly GCF_018919685.1 of Enterococcus sp. S183_ASV_20. Lineage (NCBI taxonomy): Bacteria > Bacillati > Bacillota > Bacilli > Lactobacillales > Enterococcaceae > Enterococcus > Enterococcus sp. S183_ASV_20. The sequence continues at coordinate 11,411 of NZ_JAHLRI010000048.1, read as the reverse complement.
GTGAGCCCATCTAGATAGAACGTTTCAGGACTTTAGTGAGGCATGAAACGATTCGATGCAAGCATTATCTGAAGGTGTCCCTTTTCGGGAACTACTCATGGTAATGCCTTTTTTTATTTGGTTCTGGTAGTCAAAAGAAGTATAAACAGAGCCCTGATCACTATGCAATAGACAATCCGTTGTTTGAGGCAATTGATCAAATGTATCCAGAACAAAATCCGTATCTTGCTTATCACCGATGGTATAGGCGATAATTTCACCATTGTATAAATCCATAATTGAAGACAAATACAATTGCTTTTTACCAAAAGGCAGATAAGTAATATCTGTTACCAATTTCTTTAAAGGAGCGTCTGAAGAAAATTACTTATTTAGCTTGTTCTCGACAACCGTGTAAGGTTGTCCCACTTTACTGCGTTTCTTCATTTTCACGCGACAATTCTAATGATATTTCCGCATAATCTTTTGTACGGTGTTTTTATTTACTTTGTATTCCTGATTAATCAACGCAGTAATCTTTCGATAGCCATATCGAAACTTATGCTGGAAGCAAAGTCGACGAACAGCTTCTTCAAGAGGCGTTAACTTTCCCAAGTCTTTTCGATGAGTCCAACGATAATAAGTAGCTCGCGAAATGCCGAAAAGTTGACACAATGCAGTAATGGGTAATTTTCCTTTCATTCTTTTAACTAATTCTACAAATACTTCTGGCTCCACGTTCTTTCCAATTCTTTGAACTTTTTTAGCACCTCAATGTGCATTTTTAAATAGTTATTTTCATTTTTAAGCTGCTGTTCATTTGATAGATTTTCTGGACCTTTTCCATAAGCATATTTTTTTCAACGGGTTGAATCAGACGATGATGATTCTCGCCATTACGATACCCCAACGCCACCATGTGTCAATTTGTGTTTTGTTTTTAATTCCTAATTCTTCCATAATCGTTTTTACAGGAATATTCTCTTTTTTCATCTGTATAGCCATTTCTTTGATGTAAATAGGATAAGATACTCAATTTCTCATTGAAAAAGCACCTCCTAGTTAAATTCATTTTAACGTGAATTCAACAAGAGGTGCTTTTTTTTGTCTCAGTTTATTGGGTCAGTTCCCTATTTGTTTGGTCACTTTTATTTTAGCAAAGGTGTTCTTATTTTTATACAAAAAATAATCCAGATGTCAATCAATCTTATTAATTGTTATCTGGATTTTTCAAGCTCTTGTTGTACTAAATTTTATTTAATTTACCGAGTTTTAATTGTTCAATATTTAAAAATTTCTGTATTGAAAGTGAGATAGCTCCACTAATTACAGGATTCCATTCGATAGGGCTGTTAATAACTAATACGTCTTTTGTAAATTGATTGTTTAAATTTCTTTGGATTATGTTTATTATATCTGGAATTTTTTTTGTTAATGGACTATTGAAAATTACTAATTCAGGTGCATATAACATGATAGCATTATTAACACCAATAGATAAATAGTAGGCATATTGTTCAATCATTTTAACAACTTTTGATTCTTTGTTATTATATAGAATAGAAACTACATCTGAATTTATTTTATTGAGATTTTTCTCTTTCGAAATTTCGTGATAAATCACTTGTGTAGAGCAATATTTTTCTAAGCAACCATGATTTCCACAAGTACATTTTCTTCCATTGGGAAACAAAATAGTATGTCCTAATTGTCCAGCATAACCTTTATTACCAACATCTAGTTTACCATTTTTCACAAGTCCGACACCAATGCCACTATGAAGACTAATGGATGCTAAGTTTTCTATATCTGATGAAAAAGTATATTCACCCAACGCTGATAAATTAGCTTCATTTTGTAAGAATACTGGGAAGTTGTATTCTTGGTTTAACATTTCAACTAGGTTTATTTCAGCAAGATCATTGTAGGAAGTACTGATAATTTTATTATTTAGAACTTGACCTTGAAGAGCTATTGTCATACCTACTATGCCATAATGGGTATGAGGACAATCTGAAGTAAGCTGATTGAATACTTTATGAATTAAATCTTGGACATTTTTTTTGTTAACATAGGTATCAATAAGTTGAACCCTATGGATTTCTTTTCCATCTAAAGAAGCTAATGCGCCATCTATATAGTTATAGCCTAGATCAATTGCAATTACTAAGGCTGAAGAACTACCGTTAAAGGTCAGCATGATAGGTTTTCTTCCTCGATTTGTAGCTTCTCCGATCCTTTTTTCAATGATGAATCCATCGTTTATTAGTTTGTTTGTAATTGAAGAAACAGATGCTTTATTTAAAGAGGTGATCTTACTTAATTCGGCTCTAGATATTTCTCTATGTTTTATAATTTGATTAAGTATTTGAGCTTCATTTTGTTCTCTAATAGTGTATTTGCTGGAAATCATTTTTCTCTCCTTAAATTAGAATAAATTAGTTGTAATTAAAGTTTAAGATTCCTATTTGCTAAAAGCAAATTAATTATCAAAAAAAATATAGCGTTTACAGTTGACATTTTACTGAGCCTGTTTTATAGTCTATTTATTAATTAGTTTAACGTGCTAACGAATAAAATTCAAGTCATTGATGCTTATTATCTTATGTTTATTTTTTTAGTTAATTAGTTTATCGTGAAAACAAATTAATCTATAACCTTTTGTTGACACAGAGAGAGCAAAAGGCGTGCATATGAAAGCGTTTGTATTGTTGCGATTACTAGTATTGTTATCATATACAAACTAATTAAGAAGAAATTGAAAGTGGGTTGGAAGATGTGATTGAAGTTACACCAAAATCTTTTTCGAGAACTTTTGATGATGAATTATTGATTGTAGAAGCTTGGGGTGAAAATGCCGTTAGAGTCAGATCGTTTGTAGATATGAACTTTGAAAATAGACTTAATTCTTTAATTGGTGAGCCTGATGCTTTAGGTACAGTCATAATAAATCAAGACAAAAATAAGACAGAATTAATAAACGGGAAAATTAGAGTTGTGTTAGACCATCGGGACCGATTGACTTTTTATAATGAAAAAAATGGAGTGCTATTAAAAGAGTTTATCAGATTGAGAGCTGTCAAACATGATGACGGAAGTGAAGATGCAGGTACAATTGAAATAACTAAAGATTTTAATTCAACGCTGAAGTTGAAGTCTAGAGAATACCACTCTAATTTACAAGGTGGTTTTCAGGTTACAACTAGATTTGAATCTGAATCAAGTGAGAAGATTTTTGGAATGGGACAATATCAACAATCTTATCTTGATTTGAAGAATACAGTTCTAGAATTAGCTCAAAGAAACTCACAAGTATCTATACCATTCTATGTATCGAGTTTAGGATATGGATTTTTATGGAATAATCCAGGTATAGGAGAGGTATCATTTGCTAAAAACATGACTCGATGGAAAATGGCTTCTACTAATTATATTGACTATGTAGTAATTGCGGGTGATACCCCAAAAGAGATACTTCGAAATTATAGTGATTTAACTGGTAAAGTTCCTAAAATGCCTGAAAATTTATTGGGATTATGGCAAAGTAAACTACGCTATCGATCTCCAAATGAAGTAATGGATGTTGTAAAAAAATACTATGCTTTGGGAATAAAACTTTCAACTATAGCTATTGACTATTTCCATTGGCCTAAACAAGGTGAATATCGATTTGATGAAGAATATTGGCCTCAACCTGAACAATTTTTAAGAACATTAAGAGATGAATATAATGTAGAGCCAATTATTTCCATATGGCCTACTGTACAAACTGATGCAATGAATTTTAATGAATATCTAGAAAATGGTTACTTAGTGAAAGTAAATCGTGGCGTTAGATTAACAATGCAAATTCAAGGAAATACAATTTTTGTTGATATGACTAATGAGAAAGCACGAGAATATGTTTGGAACCTCATTAAAAAGAATTATGTTAACAAAGGAGTTAAATATTTTTGGCTAGATGTAGCTGAGCCTGGGTATTCTGTATATGATTTCGATAATTATCGATATAAAAAAGGAACCGATTTACAAATTGGGAATTTGTATCCAATCGATTATTTATCAATGATTTCTGAAGGTTTAGGAAATAATCAATCAGTTGTTACACTTGTAAGAGGTGGATGGGCAGGGGCACAACGCTATGGAGCTTTGTTATGGTCAGGAGATATTGATTCTAGCTTTGAAGCTTTTCGTAATCAAGTAAATACTGGATTAAACGTTGGGTTGGCTGGGTTACCTTGGTGGACAACAGATATTGGAGGATTTCATGGAGGAGATCCTAAAGATCCTGAGTTTAGAGAATTACTAGTCCGCTGGTTCCAATATGCAACATTTTCGCCTATTTTACGAATGCATGGTGATCGCTTACCACACAGCAAACCATTATCTGATCATGGAGGAGGATCAATGGTTACCGGAGCTCCAAATGAAATTTGGTCTTATGGTAAAGAAGTCGAACAAATACTAACGAAATATATAAAAATACGAGAAGAATTGAAGCCTTATATTAGTAAGTTGATGAGACAGGCCCATGAGTTTGGTGATCCACTTATGAGAACATTATTTTATGAATATCCACATGATCAGAATGCATGGAATATTGAAGATACCTATTTATTTGGAGATGCGATTCTTGTTGCGCCTATTGAAAATTATAAAGAAACTAGTCGAGAAGTTTATTTACCAAAAGGTGAAAGTTGGACAAACCTATGGACAAGAGAAAGCTTTGATGGTGGAAAAACAGTGGTAGTCGAAGCAGACATTCAACAAATCCCGATTTTTATCAAAACAAGTGAAAAAGGTAAATTTTCAAAATTATTTGATGTAATTAAGGAGGAAAATTAATGGAAGCAAGTATTTTTCAATTAGTATTAATTGTGCTGTATGGATTTTTTATTAACTTTGAAAAAAACTCAACAATGTTTGGAACTTATCAACCGGTAACAGCGGGTTTTGTTACAGGATTAATCCTAGGTGATATATCAACAGGTTTATTTATCGGTGGTACTTTACAGTTACTATCTTTGGGAATAAGTAATTTTGGAGGAGCTTCAATACCTGACTATCAAACAGCAAGTATCGTAGCAACTTTTATTACAATTACTACTGGGCAAAAACCATCTGTAGGAATCTCTATTGGTATACCAGTAGCTTTATTGATGGTCCAACTAGATGTTATCAGAAATACCATAGGTATCTGGATGGTTCACAAAGCTGAAGCAGGTGTGAAAAAAGGTGATTATAGTATGATTACCAAAATGCAAATGTTTGGCGTGTTTTTAACAGCAGCAACAACAGGCATACCAGTAGCATTGGCAGTAATTTTCGGTCCATCATTAATTAATACAATTCTATCGTATACTCCAGAATGGCTAACCAATGGATTAACTGTTGCTGGAGGTTTACTACCAGCTGTCGGTATAGGGTTACTACTGCGATATTTACCTGCAAAAGAATATTTTAGTTATCTTGTTATTGGTTTTGTAATGGCTGTTTATATGAAAATACCTTTATTAGGAGTAGCGCTTGTAGGGGCAGCTATTGCATTAATAATTTATAAAAAAAATAGTCAAGATTTAGTAAAGAATACTGTGATTAATATAGCAGGGGGGATGGATGACGATGAATAATATCGAACAATTAAAATTACGCATTGATACAAAAACTAAACGAAGTGTTTTGTGGAGATGGTTTTTTACAAGCTCAGTTTCTTCTAATTATGAAAAGATGCAAGCGCTAGCATATTGTTATGCAGTATTACCATTTTTAAAAATAGCATATAAAAATAAACCAGAAGCATTACAAAAAGCGGTATTAAATCATTTACAATTTTTTAATACTAATCCTTGGGTGGCACCTTACATTTTAGGTATTAATGTAGCTATGGAAGAGAATGCTGACGAAAACACAGAAGAGGCTGTAACATCTATTAAGACAGGCCTTATGGGCCCGGTAGCTGGTTTGGGTGATAGTTTATTTGTAGTTATTCCTTGGACTATATTTGGTGCTATTGCAGCAAATATGGCCATTGATGGTAGTCCAGTTGGAATTTTGTTATGGATTGTTGTAAGTGTAGCGCTAAAATTAGTTAGTATTCCATTATTTAATGCAGGATATGCCTCAGGAACAAAATTAATTGCTACTATAGAAAAAAGTTTGAAATTATTAACTGAGTCAACTTCGATTTTAGGATTAATGGTCGTGGGGGCATTAATACCTTCAGTCGTTAAAGCTAATATTACTTTAAACTTTAAACAGGGTAATTTTTCAATGAAAGGTCAAGATATTTTGGATCAAATAATGCCTGGATTATTGCCTGCATTATTAGTTGGTTTAGTTTTCTGGGCATTAAAGAAGAACGTTAAACCTATTTACTTAATTCTTGGTGTTATGGTATTGTCAATTGTTTTAGCGGCTCTAGGTATTTTAAAATAAAATAATTTATGGGAGGCATTTTCGATGGAAATGAAGGGTATTAACAATATTAGAATTGATGATCGCTTGATCCATGGTCAAGTAGCTACAATGTGGAGTAATAAATTGGGAGTAACACGTTTAATGGTAGTGAACGACAACGTTGCTAAAAATGATTTACAAAAGCAGGTTTTAAGAATGGCAGTTCCTGCTGGAATTTCTTCGTCTATCATAACTGAAGAAACAGCTATTAGTAATATTAAAAATGGCAAATATGAAGGACAAAATGTTCTGATGATTGTCAAATCACCCGTAGATTTATTACCATTTATTGAAAATGATTTAGAGATAAAAAGAATCAATGTTGGTAATATGTCAAATCGTAATAATACTACTGTTTTAAGACCAAATATTAGTGTCACCGATGAAGAGCGATCTGCTTTTGAGAAACTATTAAGTCTAGATATTGAAATAACAACAATTATGACACCAGATGATAAAAAGACTTTTTTAAAAGATATATTGTAAAGGAGATCATTATGACCAACGAAGTAATTTTAATGAGCCATGGCCTTATGGCGAAAGAAATTTTGAATTCGGCTCAAATGATCTTAGGTGATCAAATAAATTATCCTGTTGTTTCTATGACGCCTGATGATGGTATTGAAGGTACCTTTAATAAATTAGATAAAATTATTGGTACTTTAAATGATGCAAAAAGAATTGTGATTTTAGCAGATCTGATGGGTGGGACTCCAGCAAATACTGCCATGATGCTAGCAAGTGAAGACTCAAGAATTCAGGTAATAACTGGAGTTAATTTGGGAATGGTTTTAGAATCATTCTTTGCTATAAAAGAGGAAAATCTTGTAGAACATTTATTGAAAATAGGTACCGAAAGTATTAAAATACCGAAGTTACAAATTGCTGAAGAAGAGGAAGAGTAAAATTAAAACTACCTCTGACTAATTAATTTTCAATAGTATATAAATTATAAAAATATTAATCGAATTGAAATAACAATTTTAAAGATGATAAGGAGACTTTTAACATGGTTTACTTCCCAAAAATCGAAAAAATTAAATATGAAGGAACGAACACAAAAAATATGTACGCGTTTCGACACTATAACCCAGAAGAAATAATTATGGGAAAGACTATGAAAGAACATTTACGATTTGCTGTAGCATACTGGCACACTATGACACAAGACGGTTCAGATCCTTTTGGAAAAGCAGTTAATAAGCGAAGTTGGTTGGGAGAATCTCCTATGGAGACTGCAAAAAAAAGAGTTATAGCTTTTTTTGAAATTTTAGAAAAGCTAGATGTTGAATATTTTTGTTTTCATGACATTGATATTGCTCCAGAAGGTAACTCTTTAAAAGAATTCTTTTCTAATATTGATGAAATTACAGATTTAATAAAAGAAAAGATGGATGAAACTGGTATTAAACTATTGTGGAATACTGCAAATATGTTTTCAAATCCTCGTTATGTCAACGGCGCAGCATCTACAAATAATGCAAACGTATACGCTATCGCAGCTGCTCAGGTAAAAAAAGGTTTAGATATTTCAAAAAAATTAGGTGGAGAAAATTATGTTTTTTGGGGTGGACGTGAAGGATATGAAACATTACTAAATACTGATATGAAGTTTGAACAAGATAATATTGCGCGTCTATTCAAAATGGCTATATTTTACGGTGAAAAAATTGGACACAAGCCACAATTTTTGATTGAACCAAAACCCAAAGAGCCTTCAAAACATCAATACGATTTCGATGCTGCAACTACTATGGCATTTATTTTAAAATACGGGTTAGAAAAGGATTTTAAGCTAAATCTAGAGGCTAACCATGCAACTTTAGCTGGACATACATTTGAACATGAACTTAATGTAGCTCGAAACTATGGTGCCTTGGGTTCAATTGATGCTAATCAAGGTGATGTTCTGCTTGGCTGGGATACAGATGAATTTCCTACTAATGTATATGATGTTACATTAGCTATGTATGAAATACTAGAAAATGGGGGTATTGAACCTGGGGGAATAAACTTTGATTCTAAAGTTAGACGTTCATCTTTTGAAATGGAAGATTTATTACTTGCTCACATTGCTGGAATGGATACATTTGCGAGAGGATTAAAGAGTGCGATGAAATTAAAAGAGGATCGTTTCTTTGAGGATCTAAAAGAACAGCGTTATTCATCGTTTAAAAAAGGTATTGGAGCAAAAATTATTTCTGGAAAAGAAAATTTAGAAAGTTTAACTAATTATGCCCTAAAAAATGATGAACCAATAATAGAATCAAGTCATATAGAATATGTAAAAAATATTTTAAATGATTATCTGTATTAAGAAAAATGAGCTGAAATATCTTTTGTAGGTATTTCAGCTTTTTTGAAAGGATTTAATAATTATGAGTTATGTTTTAGGTATAGATTTAGGTACAAGTTCATTAAAAGGATTATTGGTATCTGAAATAGGGGATGTCATTGCTACGTCTTCATCAGATTATCCATTGTTTTCTTCAAGACCAGGATATAGTGAACAAAATCCACACGATTGGATTAAAGCAATTGAAAATGTAATTAATGATTTATTGAGTGAATTTCCCGAAATGAAAAAAGAATTGAAAGGGATTAGTATATCTGGACAAATGCATAGTTTAGTATTATTAGACAAGGATAATGAAATAATTCGTCCTGCTATTTTATGGAATGATGTACGTACAACGAAACAATGTGAGGATATTATGAATTGTATGGGGAGAGAAGTACAGGAAATCACTAAAAATATTGCTTTAGAAGGCTTTACTTTGCCAAAAATTTTATGGGTTCAAGAAAATGAAGAAAAGAATTGGACTAAAACGAGGCATATAATGTTACCTAAGGATTATTTGGTACATTGGCTAACTGGTTGTTATTCTACGGATTATTCAGATGCAGCTGGTACGTTAATGCTAGATGTTAAAAAGCGCATTTGGTCCAAGACAATTCTTGATAAGTTTAATATTCCTAAGGAGTATTTGCCAACATTATTTGAGTCTTCAGCTAAAGTTGGTAATATGAGAAGTTCGTTGATTAATAAATTTGGACTAGAAACAAAAGTGGAAATTTTTGCAGGTGGAGCTGATAATGCTTGTGCGGCTATTGGAGCTGGGATAGTTAATTCTGAAGTAGCAATGCTGTCAATTGGTACTAGTGGCGTCTTTTTGTCAATGGAAGACGATGCTGAGAACGAATATCAAGATAATCTCCACTTATTTAATTCAGCTCTGCCTAATTCTTATTACTCCATGGGAGTAACGTTGGCAGCAGGTAATTCTTTAAAATGGTTTAGAGATACATTTGCTAAAGATGCAGAATTTTCTGATTTGTTAGCGAATATTGATGAAGTAATAGTAGGAAGTGAGGGATTGATTTTTACTCCCTATATAAGAGGAGAAAGAACTCCGTATCAAGATAGTCAAATTCGGGGGAGTTTTATTGGTATCGATAGTCGACATAGTCTAAAACATTTTACACGATCAGTTATTGAAGGAATAACTTTTTCATTAAAAGAATCTAAAGTAATCATGGAACAAAGAAAAAATTTGAAAATAAAAAAAATTATTTCTGTAGGTGGAGGAACGAAAAATCAACAATGGCTTCAGATACAGGCTGATATTTTTGGCCTTCCTATCACTACATTGGAAACGGAACAGGGTCCTAGTCTGGGAGCTGCAATATTAGCAGTTATTGGTTGTGGTATGTGTGCAAACATTGATAGTTGTATTAAAATGTTTGTGAAATATAAAAAAGTATATCAACCAATTGAAAAAAATGTGTTGTTATATAATAAATTCTTTCAAGTATATAGTAAAGTTTATTCTACTACTAAAGAGATTTGTTATCAATTACAAGAGTAAACGTTAGTCAATTTAATATAATAGTGTTAGTCAAAAAGCATAAAGTAATATTTTAAATTTTTGTCTCCATGATAAATAGAATTGCATTATTTAAGGTAAATAGATAGTACAAAAGATTATGCTTTCTAGAAAATTAAAATAGTTAAGTAAGAAAAGGCGTTTTGTTTGAATATATTTCTTATAACTATTGTACGTGGTGTGACTTATTTGATAGAAACGAATAGAATATAAAAATTATGATAGATAGTATGAATGTGTATTTGATGGATAATATATAGATAAAAAAGAGCGTAGCAGGCAATGAAATAGAAAGAAAGTACTATATTTAACTTACCGTAACTATTCTGTAACATTTAGAAAATAAGAATAGTTACGGTAAGTTAAAAAACGTTTTATAATTTTTGTTTTCGAGATAAAAGCTAATGAAAAAGAAGATAATTAAAGTTTTAGTTATTTGTGTTGAAATTAGTATTGTTTTCACAGTATTAGGGACAATTTTGAAAAAGGTTACTCAATTAATAATACGTTAGCAAATCCGTAAAATTCATTAGATGGAAACTTAAATAATCTTTTATTAAAATGAGGATAGAACTTTTATCAGTAAAAGCATTGTATAATAAAAAAAGAGTTTAACTAACAATTAGTGGTTTTGCTCTAAGAAATAAATATTAGAATTACTAATGCCGATATAAATTCTTTAAGGATGGTTAGTTTTTTTCATAGCCTTAGAATAGTTGCAAAATTTCATATAGGACAATGAAAAATAATTGAATATAAGAAAACTAATGGCTAGGAAACTCCAAAATTCTTGAACGACAATGGGGGGTATTTTTTTAAATTATCTATATCCTTTTAATGATAATATATCGCAAAAAGAAAGTGATTATTACTGTTAATCATGTTGTATTAAAAAAGCTTGCCTAATTTAGAAATAAATTTATTTCTAAATAATGTTACAGAAAATACTACTCCACCTAAACATCCGATTAAGCTTATATGATTTGTCAAATTAAGTTAGAATAAAATGCTTCTTGTACATAGCTCAAAAATATCTCAATTGGTGTTCTGTAATTCAATGATTTTCTTGGAATATGATTACGTTGATTG
>NZ_JAHLRI010000047.1:0-16466 GCF_018919685.1 Enterococcus sp. S183_ASV_20 | reverse complement strand
ATTCAATCAAAAAACTGCATAAAAATAGAGTGGAAAAATCCACTCTATAAAAAGTCTAACTTTTTGGGGTCACTACATTACTATGGAACTGACCAGCTGCTTTTTTTTAAGCTTTTTTGCGGAAATAATTCCAGCAAGCAATTAAAACAATTACTAATAAGGTTAACAAGAAAATCAGAGAAATGAGGGAGCCCATCGTTGTCCCCTGAGCAAAATTATCTGCGTGGTCTTGAGCGATATTAATAATCGTTGCTACAATGGCCGTCGCAATAGCGCCAGAAAATTGTTGAAGTGTATTAAATAACGTATTGCCGTCGCCAAAATCTTTCTCCTCTAACAAGCTCATACCAGTCGTCATCATATTACTGTATGCAAAACCTAGACCAATCATATAGGTAACATGTCCAGCGACGAATCCTAATAAAACAGGCATCTCCAGTAAAATTGTTAAAGCTAGCCAACCGATTGTCGCCAAACTTAAGCCAAATAATATAGGTTTTTTAGCGCCGTATTGATCCAACACTCGTCCAGAAAGTGGTGCCAAAATGGCCCCGACTGTAGCACCTGGCAGCATGACTAGCCCAGCTACAAACGCATTTTTTCCAAGGACGATTTGAACAAAGTTTGGTAAGACAAAGGAAATACCTAACAATAAGAATTGACAAACTAAAAAGCCACATAAAAATAAAACGAAGGCGGGATTTTTTAAAATTGTCAAACGTACTAGTGGCTGTTCAGCGGTCGTTGCTCGTTTATAAAAAATAACAAAGCCAATAACGGCTGCCAGAAGTGAAAGCCAGCCAAACAATGTGCCAATTTTACTTAAAAACATCAACAAACCACTAAATAACAGGGCAATACCAATTAAACTAACCAAATCAAGAGTGGTGTTTTTTTTAACAGGTATTTCTGGAATAGCAGATAATCCCATAAACAAAGAAAGTAGTAAAACAGGAATTAAGAATAAAAAGATGGCGTGCCAAGATAGGGAAGATGTTAAGATTCCACCATACGTTGGACCAATGGCTGGAGCAATTGAAGTGGTCAATGTGCCTACCCCCATCATCGTTCCTCGTTTTTCCAGCGGGGTAAAGTTCAAAATAATATGAAACATCAGTGGCAAAGCAATCCCAGTGCTAGCCCCTTGGAAGAGTCGGCCTAATAACAAGATACTGAAAGATGGCGAATAGACATCAATCGCTAAACCAATCAAAAAGAAAAGATTCGCAACAATAAATAAGCGTCTTAACGAATAGGTTTTTAATAAATAATTGGATAAGGGCACCATGATAGAAATAACTAATAAATAAATCGTTGTCACCCACTGCACGGTACCAGTGGAAACACCAAATTCCTTTGTTAATGTCGGAAAGGTTACATTCATTGCTGTTTCAATTAATACGCCAGCAAAAGACATAATTCCTGTCGCTAAAACGGCAGGGAATAATCGTACGTTTTTTTGTTCCATTTAATCACCTCTATAGTTTTCATTTTTTCGTAAAAAAATAGAAGCAGTTTCTATAAGAATAGAAACCGCCTCTCTCTCGACACGCAACTTGCGTGTTATCTGTACGATTTGTTTACATGTTGCATTGTAAACAGTTTTTAGGCAATCGTCAAGCAGAAAATAATTAACGTTGCATGAAGAAACTAATAATTGCAAAAATAGCAATGTGAGCTGGATAGAAAATATAAAAGAAATTCCGCATGCCACGGCCTTTTTCACAATTATAAAGAACAATTGGAATCGCTGCTAAAATCATCATCCATTGGTGGTTCACCCCGAATAGTTCTTGGAAATTATAGCTGGCTGCTGAAATCAACGCAACAACGCCAATCGCTGAAATTTGTAACCATTTTTTGCCATGGAATAAATAAAAAGCCACGGCCAAGAGAACAAATAAAAACCCACCTTCTGTCATCATTAGTGATGGCACAATCAGATTGAAAAGTTGGAAACCAATTAAGATAGCAGGGTTGCTTAATATGTCTGGAGAACTAAAAACAACGAGAGGTAGAGCACTGATTAATAAAGGCACAATAAACCAAAGAAGCCCTTTACCAATTTGTTTTTGTTTAAAATAGTCCATAGACTGCATGTAGACCGTACCTAAAAATAACGTCCCAAAAATATTATTGATAATTAAGCCACCTGTTGAAAAATACGCATTTAAAATGCCGTTCAGAATCCCCATAATCCAGAAGCCTAACAATAACCGGAACATGTATTTTCGCCGATTGCTTGTGTGAATGAAGCCTTCAGAACTTTCAAATAAGAAAATAGGTGCAGCAATTCGTCCAATCCATCCGAACCAACCAGGCACGCCTAAAAAACTAAAAAATTGCAATAGATGGTCAAAGACCATTGAAATAACCCCAATGACTTTCAAATGAAAGCCAGTTAATGTTTTACCCATAGTATAAACGCCTCTCTTTCATAAAGAACAATATAACAAAGTCCAGAAAAACCAACCATTTATTTGCCTAACAGTTATCTTACAAAATTGTTTGATTTCTTCAGCTTTTGATGAAAGAAAAAAGTGCCAAGACTAGTTTTTATAATTATTCTATGCTATAGTAAAAGTACATTTTAATAAAAAACATTTGGGGTGCTGTTATGGCTGAGATGATACCCATTGAACCTGATGCAGTTAGTACTGTCGCAGGGAAATGCCGATTTACTTTGATTTTTCACGCACTCATTCTGTCCTAGGATGAGTGTGTTTTCTTTTATCAGGGTTTATTTAAGTCACTCCTTTTGCTTTTTGTTAAGAGAAAGGAGTTTTTTTATTGAAAAAATGGTCATTGCAACAAGTCGTCTTACTCGCTTTTTTAGCCTTTTTGTTTGGCGGTGTTTTTATGGGGGCAGGGTTCCTCTATGCGTTATTGAATGCTGCGCTGTTACCATTAGGACTGAGTCCATTTGCCAATGAGCTTTTATTTGGGATGTGGACCATGGTGGCACCAATTGCAGCGATGCTGATTCCACGAGCGGGAAGTGCTGTTTTGGCGGAAGTTTTAGCCGCTTTGGCAGAAATGCTTTATGGTTCGTATTTCGGACCTAGTGTATTAATTTCTGGTGTGATTCAAGGCCTAGGTAGTGAAAGTGGCTTTTTTGTGACACGCTACAAACGATACGATACACTAACGTTATTTTATAGTGCGATTGGGACGACTATTTTTAGTTATGTGTATGAATACTTTAAGTTTGGTTATGGCAATTACGGTCTGGGGATGAACATTGCTTTAATTAGCGTTCGGTTCGTTTCTATTTGTTTCTTTGGTATTTTCTTAACGAAAGTTATTTTACGAATGTTTCAGTCTGCGCAAGGGTTAGCTGTGAAGGCAAAATGAATAGTATCCAATTAAAAGCTGTGTCCTTTTCACGAGAACAACCCTTGTTTGAAAAGACAAATTTAGCAATTCCTCAAGGAACGTTTTCCTTATTAATTGGCGATAGTGGTAGTGGAAAATCAACGCTCTTACGATTGATTGCCGGATTTGCTCCGCTTGATTACCAAGGAGAAATTTTGATTGAAGGAATGGAGCGCCGACAATTATCAACTCGTGAAAAGGCGCAAAAAATTGGCATGCTGTTTCAAAACCCCAGTCAACAATTTACAATGAAAACCTTGGAACGAGAACTGATTTTTGCTTTAGAAAACTTAGGAATCTCGCCTGAAGAAATGAACCGAAAAATCCAAACAGCGCTTCAACTTGTTCAGACTCAAACCTTATTCACACGAGAATTAGCGACGTTATCTGGTGGTGAAAAACAAAAAGCGGCGTTGACAGTTCTGCTAGCAATGAACCCAGATATTCTTTTATTAGATGAACCTTTTGCAAGCATTGATCCAACCTCTCGAAAACAATTTATTCAAATTTTAGCAAGACTCCATCAAGCAGGCAAAACGATTTTGGTGTGCGACCACGATTTCAACGATTACGCTGATGTTGTGGACCAAGTCGTCACGTTGAAAAACGGCCAGTTTGAAAAGCAACCGTTGACGTTTATCAAAACAAAACCGCAGACATTTCAGCTTACAACTTCTGTGGTAAAACAACCAATGCTCCAATTAAAAAATTTTCGTTTGTCTCAGGGAAAACGAGTGCTACTTGAAGAAAAAGAAGCGCTTTTTTTTAAAGGAATTACCACGTTGACGGGTCCAAATGGGGCGGGGAAATCCACCTTATTAAAAGCCATCGTTCAGAGACAAAAATATCAAGGAAAAATGTTCTTGGCGGGCCGCCGCTTGCGGGCTTCAAAAAAATTGTATCAACACATGACATTAGCGGTGCAACAAGCCAATCGTCAGTTTGTCACGTTGACTTTACGAGAAGAGCTTTTGTTTGGTCAGAACATGACAGCAGAAAAAAGAAGAAAACGAGAGGAAGCCTTAACTTTTTTAGGTTTAAAAGAAAAACTAGAGCACAGTGTTTTTCAACTAAGTGAAGGGCAAAAAAAGATGGTGCAATTAATTAGTTTGCTGAGCTTAGATTTGGACTGTTTACTTTTAGATGAACCTTTTGCTGGATTAGATGAGCGAGCATGCAATTATTTTGTTGAATGGATCAAAGAAAAAAGTGCGCAACAAGATTTTCTAATCGTCACGCATCGGCTAGAACCTCTCTCTGGCGTGAGCAATTACCGAATAGAATTGCTGCAGCAACAACTGATTATCTGGCAGGAGGGAACCACATGCAAATAAAGCAAACAAATGCAGCAATTTATGCTTCTTTGATTCTTATTTTGACCTTTGAATTATCTTTTTCTCAGTCAATTTTGGCAAATTTGGCGGTTTTTATGGGTTGTGTCATTTTTTTAATAGGCCAGCGAAAATCCCGCTTACTGCTTTGGTTATTTTTCTTGCCACTTTTACCAGCAATCGGGACGTTTTGGTCTATTTATTTGCATGGTACGAGTAGTCAACAAGCCTGGCTTTTGTTTAGTCGAACGTATGCCTTTGCCGGTTTAGGACTAGCTTTTGCTGTAGGCGTTGATTTTGAAGAATTATTGTTGTTATTGGAACAAAAGGGGCTAGCACCAAACTTTGTTTATGGAATTTTAGTGGTGGTTCACGCCTTACCGGAAGTGAAAAGAGAAATTAATGATTTAAAAGAAGCAAGCCTACTCCGTGGCAAAACGTTTCATTTTTGGTCGCCGATGCTTTATGTTAAAACACTGCTCGTTGCTGTTTCTTGGCGAGATAAATATACGGAAGCAATGTCTGCCCATGGCTATGAAGAAGGAGCTACTAGAAGTCGAAAAGAGCATTTTGTGTCAGCAAAAGTCAGTCTTGGGCTTGCTATTTTGATCATCATTTTTACAAATTTGTTTATTTTTCTAACGTAAAGGAGAAACCTATGACATTTACAGAACAAGCCAAAGAACAAGCGCAAGCTTCTTGGCAAGGGAGTTTTCAGCATCCTTTTATCACAGAGTTACATGAAGGAACCTTGAGTCCAACGATTTTTCGCTACTATTTAATTCAAGATCATTACTATTTAAAACACTTTAGTCAACTTTATCGCTTGATTGCGGCACAAACGCAACAACCTCGATTGAAAAAATTACTCTTAACAAATGCGGAAAATCTCGCGTTGGGCGAATTAGCTATTCGTGAAACTTTTTTTGAAGAACTAGCGATTACGAAAGAAGAAGTTGCAGCGACACCGATTGCACCAACCGCTTATCACTATGTTTCTCATATGTATCGCCAACTTATTGAAGGAACGCCTAAGACGGCCGCAGCAAGTATGTTGCCTTGTTCTTGGCTCTATCAAGAAATTGGTGCACAGTTAGTCAAACAACACTCACCAGAGCCACTGTACCAACGTTGGATCGAAACCTATGCGGGGGAGGAAGCGTACCAACACGTCCAAGAGGAACGCCAACTGTTAGACCAATTATATGAAGAAAGTTCACCACAAGAACAAGCAGCTATGATCACCGCTTTTGTTATCAGCAGTGAGATGGAATACGCTTTTTGGGAAATGGCCTATACACACGAAACCTGGATTGGTTAATACAAAAACAAGTCGTTTAGTGCTCGTAACTAACGACTTGTTTTTGTATTAGAAAGCAGTAATTGTCAGTTGCTTTTTTGACAGGTCGTGATAAGATATTCAGTGACGCAAAATCTGTTGTAACTCGCTCAGTAATAACAGAAACGCCTTGCTAAGAAAGGACTGTAGAAGCCTCATGAATTATCCAGAACCGATTGCAAAATTGATTGAAAGTTATATGAAATTACCAGGAATTGGTCAAAAAACAGCGACACGGCTTGCTTTTTATACAATTGATATGAAAGAAGAAGATGCTAATGCTTTTGCAAAAGCGCTAATTAGTGTCAAGAGAGATCTCCATTTCTGTAGTATTTGCGGAAATATTACTGAAGAAGATCCTTGTGAAATTTGCCAAGATAAAAATCGTGACCGTAGTATTATTTTAGTAGTGGAAGAACCAAAAGACGTTATGGCAATGGAAAAAATGCGTGAATATCAAGGCTTGTATCACGTACTCCACGGGGTGCTTTCACCGATGGAAGGAACAGGACCAGAAGATATTAATATTGCCTCTTTGATCAAACGATTGCACGATGATGAAGTGAAAGAGGTCATTATAGCAACAAACGCTACCACTGAAGGAGAAGCGACGGCGATGTATTTATCACGGCTCATTAAACCAGCTGGAATCACCGTTACTCGTTTGGCACACGGCTTGTCTGTCGGCAGCGATATTGAATATGCAGACGAAATAACCTTGCTAAAAGCAGTCGAAGGACGTCGAGAAATTTAAAAGAAACATCGTTGGAAAAAGAAGTTGAAATCGAAGTAGGTCGTTTCTGTGAGAAAATGTCGCAGTTCAAGTTTTTCCGTACTTCTTTTTCAGTTTCTTTTTTTCAGCGGATGCATCACTTTAAATAGGACATAAGGATTTCAATTAGACTGATAGAGCAAGATGAAGTATAATAGATACAAGTAAAAATTGATTGGAGTTTTCGCACGTGCAGGGTATTTTTATCACATTTGAAGGTCCAGATGGTGCTGGTAAAACCAGTGTTTTGAAGGAAGTTTCTGAAAGATTAGCTAAAGAGTCAAAACGAAAAATTGTCACTACAAGAGAACCAGGCGGCATACCGATTGCCGAAAAGATTCGAACAGTTATTTTAGATCCAAGAAATGACAGAATGGATGAGCGAACAGAAGCTTTACTTTACGCAGCTGCTCGTCGTCAACATTTAGTGGAAAAAATCTTGCCAGCTTTGGAAGCGGGTCATTTAGTCCTATGTGATCGTTTTGTTGACAGCTCATTAGCCTACCAAGGCGCTGGGCGTAGAATTGGGATTGCCCCCATTGCTTCAATTAATGCGTTTGCGACAGAAGGTGTCTCACCAGATTTTACAATTTATTTAGACGTTGACTCAGATACTGGCTTACGGCGGATTCAAGAAAATCGAACACAGCAAATTGATCGCTTAGATTCAGAAGGATTAGAATTTCATCAACGTGTTCGTCATGAATATTTGAAATTAGCAGAAGAAAATCCACAACGTATCAAAAAGATTGATGCACGGATGAGTTTAGAACTTGTCGTAGAAGCAACGTATCAGGCGATTATTGAACGTTATCCAGAAAACTTTTAATTATAGGAAGGTGTAGACCATGAAGATTATTTTAGCCATTGTACAAGACAAAGATAGTAACCGATTAGCCAACGAATTTATTGATGCCAATATTCGTGCTACAAAATTATCCTCAACAGGTGGATTCTTAAAAGCGGGAAACAGCACATTTATTATTGGGATTGATGATGAACGTGTCGACGAAACATTAGCTTTAATTAAAGAAACATGTCAATCAAGAAAACAATATGTTTCAACACCTGTGACTTTAGATATCACAATGGATGGCCAAATTCCTTATCCTGTGGAAGTTGAAGTAGGCGGCGCTACTTGCTTCGTCTTACCAGTTGAAGGATTCCATCAATATTAAGATGAATGAAGCACAACAGCTACAGCAAATGCAACCTTTGCTGTACAAGCAACTCCAAAAAAGTTTTGAGCATGGTCGTCTTGCCCATGCTTATCTTTTTGAAGGAGATACAGGAACTGGAAAACAAGAATTTGGCTTATGGATGGCGAAACATGTCTTTTGTACGAATTTAGTAAATCAACAGCCTTGTAACGAATGCCATAATTGTGTGCGGATTAATGAAAATGAACATCCAGATGTTTTAAGAATTGCGCCAGATGGGCAAACCATCAAAGTGAACCAAATCCGTGAATTAAAAGCGGAGTTTTCTAAAAGTGGGGTCGAGACTGCTAAAAAAGTTTTCTTAATTCAAGAAGCAGATAAAATGAGTACCGGCGCAGCCAATAGTCTCTTAAAATTTTTAGAAGAACCAGAAGGACAAATTTTAGCTATTTTAGAAACCACTTCGCTTTCTCGAATTTTACCAACGATTCAATCACGATGCCAAACCTTACATTTTCAACCATTAGTCAAAAAAACATTAATTGATCGCTTAATCAAACAGGGGATTGGTGAAAAGACTGCAACCCTTTTAGCTGAGCTGACAAATAGTTTTGAGAAAGCAGTTGAAATCTCTCAAGATGAATGGTTTAATGAAGCTAGGGAAATCATTTTGCAATGGTTTAATTATCTAAAAAGTAATGATTTACAGGCATTTATCTACGTTCAGAAGAAAATGGTCAAAGTATTTAAGGAAAAAGAACAACAAGCGCTTAGCTTTGACTTGCTCATGGTTTATTACCGTCAATTATTGGAAGAAAGTGTTGCGACACAGCAAGCCAAAAAAATAACGGAAGAGCAGGCGGAACGGTTGGCGCTAATTTTGAAAGCACGCCAAAAATGGACTGCCAATGTTAGTTGGCAAAATGTTTGTGAACAATTAGTTATCCAAATGATTCACCCTAAATCATAAAGGAAAAAAGTGCCAAGTGGCATTCAGTTTCATAATATAGTAGGAACTTAGTTGTTTCAGCAAGTTCCTTAACCGATTGAAGCGACGTTCACTTGAACTAGATTAGGAGGAATAAAATGGTAGAAGTAGTAGGAGTTCGCTTCCGTGAAGCCGGTCATATCTATTATTTTGCTCCTGGAAAATCTGAGTATATTTATAATGAGAAAGTACTCGTTGAATCTCAACAGTCAAAACAATTAGCTACTGTTGCTATTCCTAAAAAAACAGTCGATTCAGACGATTTACCAGAGGACCTAAAACCCATTTTAAATAAAGCAACAGCCAATGATTTAGAAAAAGAACAAAAAAATTTGGCTGATGCAGAAGCTGCCAAAAGCATTGCCAATGAAAAAATTCGAGCTCATGACTTAAAAATGAAATTAGTGCGAGTAGAATATACCTTCGATCGTAGCAAAATGATTTTTTACTTTACGGCAGATGGGCGAATTGATTTTCGTGAATTAGTCAAAGACTTAGCGGCTATTTTCCGGACGCGAATTGAGTTACGTCAAATTGGTGTCCGAGATGAAGCGAAAATATTAGGTGGCATTGGCCCTTGTGGCAGACAACTATGTTGCTCAACATTTCTAGGAGATTTTATGCCAGTTTCAATCAAAATGGCTAAAGATCAAGGGTTATCTTTAAATCCTGTCAAAATTTCGGGATTATGTGGCCGCTTAATGTGTTGTTTGAAATATGAAAACGACGAATATGAAGCCGCTAAAAAAGAATTACCAGATTATGGAAAAGAAGTAATAACACCAGATGGCAAAGGCAAAGTCGTCGGGTTGAATCTATTAAGTCGGATTGTCAAAGTTCGTCTGCATGGTCGTGAAATCGCAGCGGATTATGATTACGAAGAAATCAAAGAAGCTACTGCGAAAGTTGCTGCTGAAAAAGGTGATCAAAATGGATAAACGTTCGCTCTATGATGGATTAAATTCGTTGGAAACTGATTTAGACAGTTCCGTGGCACAATTAAGAGAAATTAAAGCAGCACTCCATGAGTTGGTAGAAAAAAATACCACGTTGGAAATCGAAAACCAACGCTTACGAGAGCATCTCCAAGAACTGAATAAGTTAGCAGGAAATACAACTGAAACTGAAAAACAAGAGCTATCAAAATCACGTATGAATTTGGAAAAACTTTATGAAGAGGGCTTCCATGTCTGCAATATTTTATATGGTTCAAGACGTGAAAATGATGAAGAATGTGCCTTTTGTCTTGATGTTATTTATGGGGAACGTACGCGTTAAGTTTAGTGGACACTGCAAATAAAAAGGAAAGGTTTGGTTTGACAGTCAATCAATTGTCAAATCAAACCTTTGTCTATTTATAGAACGAAAAAGGAAAATGAGGGATGCGCTATGCAAAAACAGAAAAGTTTTGATAAGCAAACAACAAAAGGAAAATTGTATCTTGTCCCAACACCAATCGGCAATTTAGAAGATATGAGTATTCGTTGTTTAAACATATTGAAAGAAGCAACGGTGATTGCTAGTGAGGACACAAGAAACACACAAAAATTGCTAAATCATTTTGAGATTACAACACCACAAATTAGTTTACACGAACATAATTACAAAGAGCGAATTCCTCAACTGATTACACGATTGCTGAATGGTGAAACGATTGCCCAAGTTAGCGATGCAGGTATGCCTTCAATTAGTGATCCTGGTCATGAATTGGTTACAGCATGTCTTGAAGAAGAACTGGCAGTGATTGCCTTGCCAGGACCTACGGCAGGAATGACCGCTTTGATTGCCTCGGGTCTTTTACCACAGCCATTTACGTTTTATGGTTTTTTACCAAGAAAGAAAAAAGAACAGAAAGACGTGTTATCAGCATTAAAAGAAGAACGGCCGACACAGATTTTTTATGAGTCCCCCTATCGGATTGCTAAAACGGTCGCAACGTTTGCTGAAGTCTATGGTCAAGAACGCCCCGCTGTGATTTGTCGAGAATTAACGAAACTTCATGAAGAGTATTTGCGTGGTACCTTAGGAGAATTAACAGAATATTTAGCAGAAAATAAGCTAAAAGGCGAGTGTTGTTTATTAGTTAGCGGATTTACTGGTGAGAAAGAGACAATAGCAGCAATGCCAGCTATTTCCCTCAAAGAACATGTACAAGTTTTAATGGAGGAAGAGGGACGGAGTTCAAAAGAGGCAATCAAAGAAGTGGCCAAATTGAGAAATGTAAAAAAACAAGAAGTATATAAAGAATATCATTCCATTTAAAAAAGGAGAGAAACATGAGTAATTTATTGCGAGCAGAAGGCGTGTCTTATCAAGTAAATGGTCGTAGCATTCTTTCTGATATTGATTTGTCATTTGAAACAGGCAGCAATACAACAATTGTTGGTCCTTCAGGTAGCGGGAAAAGTACATTTTTAAAAATTTTATCTTCATTATTAAGTCCTACAGAAGGCGAAATTTTTTATCAAGAAGCGCCAATTACTACAATGTCAATCGAAACATACCGCCAAAAGGTTTCTTATTGTTTTCAGCAGCCAACTTTATTTGGTGAAACCGTGTATGATAATTTGTTATTTCCATTTACCGTCAGACAAGAAGCGTTTAATCAGGAAAAAGTCGTGGCATTACTCCAACAAGTGAAATTGCCCGCTGCTTATCTTGAAAAGAAAATAGCCGAACTCTCTGGTGGTGAGCGACAACGGGTTGCTTTGCTACGAAACATTATTTTTGTACCAGATGTTTTATTATTAGACGAAGTTACAACGGGATTAGATGAAGAAAGCAAACAGATTGTCAATCAATTGTTAAACCAATTAAACAAAGAGCAAGGAGTCACGCTGGTTCGTGTCACGCATGATACCGAAGAAATTCAGCAAGCACAGCAAGTGATTCGTATTGTAGCAGGAAAGGTGGCGCCGACAGATGGATTTAGCAGTTAATAATTTATCCTTATTTTTTTCAGCCATGCTAGTGGTGGTCGCATTAATTATTAGTACTAAAGAAAAATTAGGTTTTACCAAAGATATTATTATTAGTGTGATTCGAGCAGTCATTCAATTAGTCGCAGTCGGCTATTTATTAAAATATGTTTTTCAAGTCAATAACCTGATTTTAACGCTCATCATGGTTTTGGTGATTGTTTCCAACGCAGCCTTTAATGCAAAAAAGCGCAGCCAGCAATTACAAAAGGGCTTTTTGATTTCTTTCATTGCAATTGGTTGTAGTACAGGAATTACCATTGGTATTTTGATTTTTTCTGGTTCTATTAAATTTATTCCTTCTCAAATCATTCCTATCAGTGGGATGATTGCCAGCAATTCGATGGTGGCAATTGGTTTATGCTATCGCAATTTAGATACTCTTTTTCAAAACCAACGGCAAGCGGTAATGGAGAAACTAGCGTTAGGTGCAACTATCAAACTCGCCTCTTTACCAATCATCCAACAAAGTGTGAAAACCGGGATGGCGCCGACGATTGATTCTGCCAAAACTGTCGGAATTGTTAGTTTGCCTGGGATGATGTCAGGCTTGATTTTTGCGGGCGTTGATCCTGTCCATGCGATAAAATATCAGATTATGGTGACTTTTATGTTGCTATCAGCAACAAGTATTGGTTCAGTGATTGCAACTTATCTTGCCTATAAAGGCTACTATAATCAACAAAAACAATTGGTTGTTTAATTAAAAAGCTGGAAATCTGTGTTTATAACTTCACGGATTTTCAGCTTTTTCTGGTTGAAATAAAGAAGTTTCAATTTGAAAAAGAACGGACGTTCGTATATAATGGAGGGAGGAGGCGAATCAAAATGATGAGCGAATTACGTTTTCCCTTAAAAAAAGATACGTCGAGAAAAATTATACATATAGATATGGACGCGTTTTTTGCTTCAGTTGAAGAACGAGATCATCCAGAGCTAGTAGGACATCCGTTAGTTATTGCGCGCCATCCAAGTGATACTGGGGGCAAAGGAGTGGTGACCACAGCGAATTATATTGATCGACAGTACGGTATTCACTCGGCTATGAGTGCTCAAAAGGCGTATGAACTATGTCCAAGTGCCATTTTTAAGCCAGGTAATTATCAGAAATATAGTGAAATTTCTCAAGAAATCCGTGAAATTTTTCGCCGCTATACAGATGTGATTGAACCAGTATCTATTGACGAAGCGTATTTAGATGTAACTGAAAATAAGGTCAACAGTAAGTCGGCTATTAAAATTGCGAAAATGATTCAATATGATATTTGGCATGAATTGCAGTTAACTTGCTCGGCAGGTGTTAGTTACAATAAGTTTTTAGCCAAGTTAGCATCAGATTTCCAGAAACCAAAGGGCCTGACGGTTGTCTTACCAGAAGAGGCCGAAGATTTTTTGAAAGCATTACCGATTGAAGATTTCCACGGAATCGGGAAAAAAACAGTGCCCAAAATGCATGAACTAGGGATTTTTACTGGAGCAGATTTATACAAGCAAGATGAGATGACGTTGATTCGGTTATTCGGTAAAATGGGTTATTCATTGTATCGTAAAGTCCGCGGTATCCATGATGCGCCAGTTCAAGTGACTAGAGATCGTAAGTCGGTAGGTAAGGAACATACTTACGGCACCCCTTTAACGACGGAAGAGCAGGTTACGGCTCAATTGAGACAATTAGCAGCAGGGGTTGAGCGTGCATTGCAACGAGTGCAAAAGCATGGCAAAACAGTAGTCCTGAAAGTTCGTTATACTGACTATACGACGATTACGAAACGTGTGACATTACCTGAATATATTTCTAAAAAAGAAGAACTTTTCTATCAAGCGAATTTAATTTGGGAAGATATTTTAGGTTTAGAACAAGGAATCCGTTTATTAGGCATTACTTTAACGAATTTAGATCCACTAGCGTATGAAAACATTGTTTTACCTTTATGGGAAAAAAGTTAGCCCTTTAGACACATCCTCAAGAGATGGCTAAAGGGCTAACTTTTTTAAATTGATTTTTTGATTTGTTCATAAGACGTTTCGGCGTCATGACATTTTTCCCAAATAACAGCTTTGCCAGCAGCAAGTGATTTGGGTACATCAATAATCCGTTGATTACTACTGCCACGAAATTGTAAATTTAAATTACGTTTTGCCAGTTCAAAGCGCCCATCAACTAAAATGTCAATTGAATGGAGTAGTTCAAGCTTATCAGGCGTTTCTGAAAGTAGTTCTTCAAAGGTATACCCAGACCAAGACCAGATATCTTTGGCTGAGCCAAATGTTTCCCGCACACGTTTGACTACACTAAGACAAACATCTGTATTCAGAAAGGGTTCACCACCCAAAAGAGTCAAACCTTGGACATAGTCATGGGACAAATCTTTAATAATTTGATTCATTAAAGATTCTGTAAACGGCGTACCGTAATTGAAATTTTGGACAGCTTTGTTAAAACAACCTTCACAAGCAAAGAGACAGCCACTCACATATAAACTATTGCGTACACCTTCGCCATCAACAAAGTTGAACGCTTTGTAATCGGCAATCTTTTTTTGGCTGTAGTCTTCGGTTTTCCATTCTTGTGGTTTCGGATTACGCATCAGCAAAACTTCTTTCTATAGAATAATCGAGTTTAATTTTTTAAATGTTTCACACGAGAGGAAATTTCTTTGTGCCGACCGTATACCATTGGGCGAGCTTGCGGGTTACCTAAATAACCACAAGTCCGTTTAACGACATCACAAGTCTTAGGATCATGATTGCCACATTCTGGACATTCAAAGCCACGTTCAGTTGGATGGAAGTCCCCTTCAAAACCACAGGCATAACAATGATCAATTGGCGTATTGGTTCCTAGATAGCCAACTTTGTCATAAGCGTAATCCCAGACAGCTTCAAGTGCTTTGGGATTTTGCTGTAACATGGGGTATTCACAGTAGTGGATAAAACCACCAGAACAATATTTTGGATAATCCTTTTCAAAATCAAGTTTTTCAAAAGGCGTTGGATTTTTGCGTACATCATAATGGAAACTATTTGTGTAATATTCTTTATCTGTAATATTTTCGACGATGCCAAATTTTTCAGTATCTAAACGGCAAAAACGGTCAGTCAAGCTTTCGCTCGGTGTAGAGTAGACACTAAAATGATAGCCGTATTCGTTGCCCCAGTTGTCGGCATTTTTTTTCAGTTCTTTTAAAATATCCAGTGTAAAGTTTTTGGCCTCTTGATTGTCCTCCCAAGCACCGCCGTAAAAGGCAGAAGCCACTTCATACAAGCCAATATAGCCAAGTGAAACCGTGGCACGTTTGTTTTTAAACAGTTCATCTACGGCATCCTGTGTAGCTAAACGTTTTCCAAATGCACCATACATGTATAAAATCGGTGCATTCGCTGGTTTAGCTTCTTTAACACGTTCAACCCGATAAACCAAAGCATCTTTAACGATCGCTAAACGTTCATTTAAAATTTGCCAGAACTTTTCTTGGCTTCCTTGCGCTTCTAAAGCGATTCTTGGTAAGTTCAAGGTCACAACGCCTAAATTCATTCGGCCAACATTTACTTCTTCACCTTGTTCGTCTTTCCAGCCTTGTAAAAAGGAACGACAGCCCATTGGTACCTTAAAACTACCTGTTAGTTCAACGATTTTATCATAGTTTAAAACATCAGGATACATGCGTTTCGTTGCGCATTCCAGTGCCAGTTGTTTAATATCGTAGTTTGGATCAGTAGGTTGCGCATTGACGCCTCGTTTAATTGTGAAAATCAGTTTTGGGAAAATAGCTGTTCGTTTTTCAATCCCTAAACCATTAATTCGGATTTGTAAAATCGCCCGTTGAATTTCTCGCTCAAACCAGTTGGTACCTAAACCAAATCCCAGAGAAGTAAAAGGGGTTTGTCCATTGGAAGTAAATAAGGTATTAATTTCATACTCAAGACTTTGCATAGCATCAAAAATATCTTTTTTCGTTTTCTTCCGAGCGAATGCTTTTTGGCGTTCTTCTCCTTCAATCCATTCTTGCGCATCTGCTAAATGTTTTTCATAATTACGTTCCGCAAAAGGCGCTAATAATTCATCAATCCGATCGGCAGAGCAACCACCATATTGACTGGAAGCTACATTGGCAATAATTTGAGAAATTTGTGCAGTGGCCGTTTGAATTGATTTTGGTGATTCGACATCAGCGTTCCCAATTTTAAAGCCATTGTTTAGCATGCCTTTAAAATCAATTAAACAGCAGTTTGTCATGGGCGTATATGGATGATAATCTAAATCGTGGTAATGAATGTCGCCTTTTTGATGGGCATTAGCCACATGTGAAGGCAACATCTTTAAACCAATTGATTTTCCAACAATCCCAGCAGTTAGATCACGTTGCGTATTAAAAACGTCACTGTCTTTGTTGGCATTTTCGTTCACGACAGTCTGATCTTTATTAATTAATTTGCCGATAGATACATTAATATCAGTCGCTTTACTACGCTCAAAATCACGTTGGGTTCTGTAATGAATGTATTCTTCGGCTAAGGCATAT
>NZ_JAHLRI010000046.1:0-16743 GCF_018919685.1 Enterococcus sp. S183_ASV_20 | reverse complement strand
CAAAACTGTATTTTGCCATACAAAAAAACCTCCAAAAGTTAGATTTCTAGGTCTAACTTTTGGGGGTCGGCTCAATTTTTGTTTGTCTTTCTTTTTTTATTTTTGTAAAAACGTTTGCATTTTCTTTTTTTATCTGTATAATGAAGTTGTGAATTTCTTTATAATAAATATATATTTCTAAATAAGAAATGAGGGAGTCTGTTGAAGCGAGTATCAATTTTACAAAAATTAGAAAATGCTGGCGTGATTGCTGTGGTTCGCGGAAAGACAAAAGAGGAAGCGCTAAAAGCTAGTCAAGCCATTGTAGCAGGCGGTATGCGGGGGATTGAGTTAACCTTTACTGTTCCTCAAGCAACAGAAGTGATTCAGGAATTAGTTGCGTTATACCAAGAGAATCCTGACGTAGTCATTGGTGCGGGGACAGTTTTGGATGCTACGACTGCTCGTTTAGCTATTGTAGCAGGGGCTGAATATATTGTGAGTCCAAGCTTCGATGAAGAAACCGCTAAAATTTGCAATTTATATCAAGTTCCTTACTTGCCAGGCTGTATGACCATCACAGAAATGAAAGAAGCACTGAAAAGCGGAGCAGATATTATTAAACTATTTCCGGGAAGTGTTTATGGACCGAGTGTTATTTCGGCATTTAAAGCGCCATTGCCTCAGTTAAATATTATGCCAACGGGTGGTGTCAGTTTGGAAAATATGGCCGAGTGGTTTGCTGCAGGTGTGACGGCCGTCGGTGTTGGTGGCAATCTGTTAGCGCCAGCAGCAACTGGGGATTTTGAAAAAGTTCGTGAGGTTGCCCAAGCCTATATGGAAAAATTCCAAGCAATCAAAGGGGTGTAGGCACATGGGGAAAGTCGTAACATTGGGAGAAATCATGTTGCGTTTGTCAACGCCTGTCGGAATACGCGTAGCACAAACAGAAAATTTCGCTGTACATTACGGCGGTGGTGAAGCGAATGTAGCGATTTCGTTAGCGAACTATGGCCACCAAGTGACTTTTGCTAGTAAAGTGCCCGATAATTCATTAGGAGAAGCCGCCAAAAAGCATTTAAGTCGTTATGGGGTTTCAACGGAATTTGTACGAACTGGCGGAACACGCCTAGGAACATATTACTTGGAAACTGGTACAGGAGAACGAGCAGCCAGTGTTGTCTATGATCGCGCCTATTCAAGCTTTGCTCAAATCGAAGAAATGGAATGGGACTTACATGAGCTGTTTTCAGGAGTAGAGATCTTTCATATTTCAGGGATTACAGCGGCGTTATCAAAAACGTGGCAAAGTATAACGGTTGCGCTAGTTAAAGCAGCGAAGCAAGCAGGGTGCCAAGTAAGCTTTGACATTAATTATCGAGGGAAACTTTGGTCCCAGAAAGAAGCGAGCGTGGCATTGAAGGCCATTCTTCCATTTGTTGATATTTGTTCAGCTGGGGTATTAGATGCTCGTTATTTATTGGAGATTCCAGAACCAGAGGAAGAACTTGAAGACGCATTAACGTGGTACTACCGAAAAATGCAAGAACGTTATCCCAACATTCAAGTATTTTATTCAACCAAACGTCAAGTTCATTCAGCGACAGATAATGAATTAATCGGAACGCTATGGTACAAAGGTGCGTATTATACGTCCAAATGTCATCGATTACAACCGATTGTTGACCGTGTCGGTGCCGGTGATGCGTTTGCTGGTGGGGTTTTACATGGCATATTAGCTACCTATGATCCACAAACCTGCATTGATTTTGCGACAGCGGCTAGTGCGTTAAAACATACTGTCCATGGTGATTGTAATCAATTTAGTCAAAAAGAAGTCCTTGCTTTTTTGGCAACGGGCTCAGGAAAAATAAATAGATAGGAGATTTTAGTTATGCAAAATATGGAAACACGTTATACACATAGTCCGGCGGATATCCGTCACTATTCAACAGAACAATTGAGAGATGAATTTTTAGTAGAGAAAGTTTTTATTCCAGGTGCAATCAGCTTAACCTACACACATAATGATCGGATGATTTTTGGTGGTGTGACACCGACCACAGAAGAATTAGAAATTATTTTGGACAAAGAATTAGGGGTTGACTATTTCTTAGAACGCCGTGAACTAGGGGTTATTAATATTGGGGGACCCGGCTTTATTGAAATTGATGGCGCCAAAGAAACAATGAAAAAACAAGATGGCTATTATATTGGGAAAGAAACAAAACATGTTCGTTTTTCTTCAGAAAACCCTGATAATCCAGCGAAATTTTACATTAGTTGTGTCCCAGCACATCATAAATATCCCAACGTAAAAATTAGTATTGATGAAATTACCCCAATGGAAACGGGTGATCCATTAACATTGAACCAACGTAAAATTTACCAATACATTCATCCGAACGTTTGTGAAAGTTGCCAGTTACAAATGGGTTACACCATTTTAGAACCAGGTAGCGCTTGGAATACAATGCCTTGTCATACACATGAACGTCGGATGGAAGCGTATGTTTATTTTGATATGGAAGAAGATACGCGGATTTTCCACATGATGGGTAAACCAGACGAAACGAAACATTTAGTAATGAGTAATGAACAAGCAGCCATTTCACCAAGCTGGTCAATTCATTCTGGGGTTGGTACAAGTAATTATTCCTTTATTTGGGCCATGTGCGGAGAAAATATTACGTACACAGACATGGATATGGTTGCAATGGATCAATTAAAATAAACCAAAGAAAGAGGAGAAAACATGGAATTTAAAATGAATGATTTTCAATTAGATGGAAAAGTAGCGTTAATTACAGGTGCTGTCTATGGGATTGGCTTTGAGATTGCGAAATCCCTAGCTGAAGCAGGAGCAACAATTGTTTTTAATAACTTATCTCCTGAATCAGTTGAACAAGGTTTGGAAAATTATCGGGCTGCAGGGATTGAAGCACGTGGTTATGTGTGTGATGTCACTGATGAAGAGCAAGTTCAAGCGATGGTTGCTCAGATTAAAGAAGAAGTCGGCTCTATTGATATTTTAGTCAATAATGCGGGAATTATTAAACGAATTCCAATGGTGGATATGTCAGCAGAAGAGTTCCGTCAAGTGATTGATGTTGATTTGAATGCGCCATTTATTATGGCAAAAGCGGTTATTCCAGATATGATTGAAAAGGGCCATGGCAAAATTATCAATATCTGTTCAATGATGAGTGAACTAGGTCGTGAAACAGTTAGTGCGTACGCGGCAGCAAAAGGCGGACTAAAAATGTTAACGAAAAATATTGCTTCTGAATATGGACAATATAATATTCAATGTAATGGGATTGGACCTGGTTACATTGAAACGCCACAGACGGCGCCATTAAGAGAACCAGGGCATCCATTTAACGAATTCATCTTGGGACGAACACCTGCTAATCGGTGGGGCACACCAGCAGACTTAGCTGGCCCAGCAGTTTTCTTAGCATCTAACGCTTCTGACTTTGTTAACGGACATATCTTATATGTTGATGGTGGGATTTTAGCTTATATTGGAAAACAACCATAAAAAATAAGTAAAAGGAGCGAGACTAGCAATCTCGCTCCTTTTACTTATGGCTAGCCTTCTACTAAAAACTCACATAAAAGAAAGAAGCAATCGCCACAGCAAATGAAATAATAGCAAACACTAAACTACTCCATAGTCCTAACAGAATAAATGGTGAGGTTCTTTTGCCGCCCTCTTTCTTTAAGTAGGAAAATGTCCGTCCAGTAACAATGAATTGCCAGATACTAATCAATAAAAAAATACCGCCAATTAAGTAACGCATGTCCTCGTCCTCCTTCTATTTAGTATACCACTTGATGAAAACGTTATCAAAACGCTGTATAAAAAAGTTGCCTTTCAAAAAAGAGAAAGGCAACTTTTTTGACGGTTTAACGGACGTCACCCATTAAGTTTTGGATTGGTTTTTTCACAATGAATAAGAGAATCCCAGCAACGACAGCTACAAGTCCGACAATCCCAAAATATGCTGACTCTGTTCCAGGTGTATAGAAACGAGCAATTTGAGCGTTAATGGCTTGTGAAGCGGCATCTGCTAATAACCAAATAGCAACGGTTTGAGCTTCGAAAGCTTTCGGTGCTAATTTTGTAGTAATCGATAAGCCAACGGGAGATAAACACATTTCTCCGACAATCATAATGAAGAAACTAAAGAATAACCAAAGTGGACTCACCCGTCCTTCGGTACCATAAAGTAGACCTGGCAACATTAATAAGACGAAGGAAAGACCAGCAAAGACTAGCCCTAGTGAAAACTTCACAACTGTTGATGGTTGACGTTTACCTAGTTTTGTCCATAATGTAACAAAAATAGGGGTCAAAATAACTACGAATACAGGATTTAATGATTGGAACCAGCTAGCGGCAATCGGGAAGCCAAACAAACTCGTTTGCGTCCGTTCATTTGCAAATAGAGCAAGAATAGACGAACCTTGTTCTTCCAATGACCAGAAAACAATTGCTGCTAAGAATAATGGCAAATAAGCCAGAACTTTTGGTTTTTCTTCAGCAGTGACATCTTTAGACGTTAACATTTTGCTGAAATAATAAACTGGTAACAGGATTCCTAACACGCTGATGGTATTAATAAAGAAATCAATTGTTAAATGTCCTGTGACATAGGCGCCACCAAAAATAAGTAAAGCAACGACAATTGCCAACATAAATGCTTTAGCAAATTTCTTTTGCTCTTCTTTAGACATTGGATTAGTTGGGGCCTGACCAATCCCAGCAAGAGATTTACGTCCTTGGAAATAATATTGTAGTAGCCCGAAGAACATCCCTACTGCGGCAACGGAAAAGCCTAAATGATAATTATATTCTTGTCCTAAAGTTCCGACAACAAGGGGAGCGATTAAGGCTCCGATATTAATCCCCATGTAAAAAATGGAGAAGCCTGCATCTCTACGTAAGTCAGTTTTTGAATAAAGATGGCCAACCATCCCTGAAACGTTTGGTTTTAACATCCCAGTCCCAAATACAATTAACATAATAGAAACGAATAAGGCGGGGACACCAAATGGGGTAGCGAGAACAATATGTCCAGCAATGATTAACAAACCACCAATAAAAACAGTTTTCCTTGAACCTAAGACACGGTCAGAGACCCAACCGCCAATGATACTGGACATGAAAACCATTGATCCATAAATGGACATGATGGCTAAGGCAGTTGCTTTGGGGAGACCTAAACCGCCATTGGCTACGGTATCGTAAATGTAATACATTAGAATAGCACGCATGCCGTAGTAACTGAAACGTTCCCACATTTCTGTGAAGAACAGTGTTGCTAGTCCTTTCGGTTGTCCCAGAAAGGATTTGTCTAATTTCTCAAGTTGTTCTTTGTCACTCATAGATAAAACTCCAATTCTTATAATATTCAGAATATTTGATAATAAAATGACTTAAATGTAGATTCATATATTTTATTACTCATAGATTGGAAAATAGAAAGAGAAAAAACTGATTATGTTTTTAAATAACAAGCGTTCGAGTGATTGTTTGTTTTTTATTCGTGAATTATGATAAAAATGAATATTTATTCTGCTTTATTTTCAATACTTTGTTTTCATAGTTGCTTTAGCTGTTCCTTTTTTGAATAAGATTAAAATGAATAAATAACAAGCAAAATATAAGATTTTTTTGTTTAACTCTTTTTGTTTCAATAGGAAGTGCTTAGTGTTTTTTCAGAATCGGAAAATGAATACGATAAAAAATTTAACTATATAATAGAAGGAAAAATAAAAATAGTGAATGATAAAAAAATTCAAAGAAAACACCTGTTCTTTTTAGGCGTGAGTTTTTGAAAAAAACATTCTCATGTCTAGTATCTTTAACATTTTGTTACTTTTTGACTGAAACGAATGTAAAAAAAACGACATTTAATGGCTAATCAAGGGTTAGAAAACGGTTTCTCGAAAATAAAATCCTGTTTTTTTAACTTTTTTTCGCAAAATATAAACAGGATAATATCAAGCTTCCAGCAGCTTTTTATTACAAAATGTAACAAAACCGACATTCTAGTAATAAATTGTCACGAGATATTCACCTACGGCCGGCCATTCGATGATAAAGTATGTGAAGTCGTTTCGATAAAGCGAAGCAGACGTGGTTGTTGCCGAGTGCTAAGAGCAACAATCAAATATTTTTAATTACAAAGGAGAAACATACATGAAATCAATCAAAACGATTTTACTTGGAACAACTTTGGCCGCAGGTTTAGGATTATTCTTAGGAACAGACGCAAACGCAGAAAGCTTATATACAGTTAAAGCAGGAGATACTTTATCAACAATTTCTCATCAATTTGCAGGAGACAATAGCTTAATTCAAAAAATTGCTTCTGATAACAAATTGCCAAACCTTGATTTAATTTTTGAAGGAGAACAATTAGTTATTCGTTCAGAAAAAGAAGTTGCTAATACTCCAGCACCAGCTGTAGAAGTTGCACCAGTTCAACAAGTAGTTGAACAACCTGTTGCACAACCAGTACAACAAGAAGTACAACAACCTGTTGCTCAAGAAGTAGCGCAACCAGCAGCACCTGCCGCAAGCAGTGATGCAAAAGAGTGGATCGCACAACGTGAATCTAGTGGTTCTTACGATGCAACAAACGGTCAGTATATCGGTCGTTACCAATTATCTGCCTCTTATTTAAATGGTGACTATTCACCTGCCAACCAAGAACGCGTGGCAGATCAGTACGTAGCAGGTCGCTATGGTTCATGGGATGCAGCTAAATCATTCTGGTTAGCAAATGGTTGGTACTAAAATTAAATAAACGAAGTAATCTAATTACTTATTAAAAACCATAAACAAAAAAAACAGTAACCTGTAAAGATTACTGTTTTTTTTGTCGATTTGTTAAGGTACAACGCCCCACGCTCGTCAATTGGTGGTCTGCGTTATAAATTTTTGCTTCCCAAACTTGAAGGGTCTTTCCCGAGTGATCGGGCGTCGCAATCACGGTAAGGCTACCATCATGGACACTACGAAGATGATTTACTTGTAAGTCTATGCCGACAGCAAAAGTGTTTTCAGGAACGTTTTCGTTCGCACCTAAACTACAGGCAGTTTCAATTAAGACGCCGTTTAAGCCCCCGTGAACAAGGCCATAGGGTTGTTTATGCACGTCTTTTACCGCTAAAGTAAGCTGACATTTCTCAGCAGAAACGTGTTGAATCGTGATGCCTAAATACTCTAAAAGATGAATAGTAATCAGTCCTTTCTAATAAAAGAGAGAATAAAAGGTTTTTTATTTATTATACAGGAATGAAGAAAATTTGAAATAGCCATGTTTTTTCTTAAAATTCAAGCGACTTTTTCTCTAAAGTGCCGATTCTTGTGTATAATAGAAAAGATGAGATTAATGAAGGAGGTTTCCTAATGAGAAACTGGACAACAATTAAAGAATATGATGAAATTTTATTTGAGCAAGCAGGCAAAGTAGCAAAAATTACTATCAACCGCCCGCATGTTCACAACGCATTCACACCAAAAACAGTCATGGAAATGATTGATGCATTCAACATTAGTCGTGATAAAGAAGATGTCGGGGTTATTATTTTAACAGGCGCAGGTGACCAAGCATTCTGTTCTGGTGGCGATCAAAAAGTTCGAGGTAATGGTGGTTACGTTGGCGAAGACAATATTCCACGTTTAAATGTGTTAGATTTACAACGGTTAATCCGTGTCATTCCCAAACCAGTCATCGCAATGGTGAAAGGCTGGTCCATTGGCGGCGGCAATGTTTTACAATTAGTTTGTGATTTAACAATTGCGGCTGAAAATGCTAAGTTTGGGCAAACAGGACCAAATGTCGGTAGCTTTGATGGTGGATACGGCTCAGGTTACTTGGCGCGCGTTATCGGCCATAAAAAAGCGAAAGAAGTTTGGTTTATGTGTAAACAGTATTCTGCTCAAGAAGCTTTAGATATGGGCTGGATTAATACCGTTGTTCCATTGGATCAAGTAGAAGATGTGACAATGGAGTGGGCAGAAGAAATGTTAACCAAAAGCCCGATTGCTTTACGGATGATTAAAGCCTCTTTAAATGCCGATACAGATGGCTTGGCTGGTGTGCAACAATTAGCTGGTGATGCGACACTTCTTTACTATACAATGGCTGAAGCACAAGAAGGCCGAGATGCATTTAAAGAAAAACGGACACCAGATTTCGATCAATTCCCTAAATTCCCATAAACCAATGACTTGGTTAAATAAACAAGTACAAAAACGTCCCGATCATCCTGCTTTTTATTTTCAGGATGAATCTTGGACGTTTTTAGAAGTGCAACAAGAAGTCAGCCATTGGGTAACCACATATCAACAGGTGCTTGCACCAGAAGAAAAACGTGTGGCTTTATTCAGTAAGAACAGCAAAGAGTTGTATTTTTCAATTCTAGCCTTATGGGAATTGGGGAAAGAGTTATTATTTTTAAATACGCATTTGACACTTGCTGAACTGACTTTTCAGTTAAAAGATGCGCAAGTTAAAACGATTATTGGTGCGCCTGAAACGCAGGCTTTGTTAGAGGAGATTTCTTTTGTCGACGTTCAGCCAATGGTTAAAAAACAGCATAGTCTTTCACATCAGGAGTTTCAACAGCCAAGTGACTTAGAGTCGGTGGCTTCTATTATGTATACATCTGGAACTACAGGACAGCCTAAAGGGGTCTTGCAACGGTTTAAAAATCATTTGGCCAGTGCTAGAGGCACTCAAGAAAATATGGGGATTACTGCTGAAGATTGTTGGTTGTGTGCAGTCCCATTATTTCACATTAGCGGATTGTCGATTGTTGTTCGACAACTCGTCTTAGGTTGTAGTATTCGCCTTTACGATAAATTTGATGAACAGCAAGTGACACAAGATTTACAAGAAGGCCGTGGCACCGTCATTTCAGTGGTTGCGACAATGTTGCAACAATTGTTGTCTGTCTATCCTGAAGCTGGCTACAGCGTCAGCTTTAAAGGAATGCTATTAGGCGGCGGACCGATTGCACCGGATAAATTAGCGCAGTGTGAGGAAAAAGGGATTCCAGTCATTCAATCTTACGGGATGACGGAAACGTGTTCGCAAGTTGTTGCCTTGAAATTTGAAGATGCGGCACTGAAAATCGGCTCTGCTGGGCAACCGTTAAAAGATATGCAGATCAAAATTGTTGATGAACTAGGACAAGAACAGCCAGAAAAGCAAGTCGGGGAAATTTTACTTAAGGGACCAAACGTTGTTTCAGGTTACCTTAACCATCGTCAACCTGAAAAATGGACAGCAGATGGTTGGTTTAAAACAGGCGACATGGGCTATTTAGATGCACAAGGTTACCTGTATTTGGTTAGTCGTTTAAGTGAACTCATTATCTCTGGTGGTGAAAATATTTACCCCACTGAGGTTGAACAGGTGTTACAGGCGATAACAGGAATTAAAGCAGCGGCAGTTGTAGGAGAACCAGATGCGCAATGGGGAGCCGTCCCAGTTGCATATGTGATTAGTGACCAAGAAATCACCTTAGCGCAAATTCAAGACCAGTGTTCACGAAAACTGGCAAAATATAAACGACCGAAACGCATTTATTTTTGTCATTCTTTCCCGCAAACAGCAAGTGGAAAGATTGCCAAACATCGTTTCATGACAGAAGAAAGAGAGGCGTTTTTAATCAGATGAAATTGCCTGATGAATTACGACAAGCCTATCAGAAGAATGCCCGTCAGTTCAGTTGGGTTTTTCCATTAGAAACAGAACAAACAGCCTTGGCAATTTTTGCCGCTGGTGAAAAGGCATACCAAGGAGAACGTTTTTTTTGGCAAACGCCGAAAAAAGATTTTGCTTTGGTTGGCTTCGGATATGAAACTATCTTAAAAGGCGCAGAAACAGAAACGCATCAATTGAACAACTTTTTAAAAAAAGAGGCGGCAACTCGTTTTCAAAATATGTCTATTTCTGGTACGGGGGCTCTTCTGTTTGGCGGTTTGCCTTTTGATACAGAACAAACGCCTACTGAGGCCTGGGGAGAGTTAGGGGAAGGTTGGTTTTATCTACCAAGTATTCTATTTACTTTTTCAGGTTCACGTATTTATGGAACGCTGAACTTTTCAGGTTCTAGTGAACAAGAAGTCGAGGAACGTTGGTCGACTTTGGTGGCTCAGTTTGATCGCTTGTTAGCTACCTGTGAGGAGTTGCCAGCTGTAGCGGAAACAAAGATTGACAAGGAAGAAGTTGCCGTGACTGAATGGCTACAAG
Source organism: Enterococcus sp. S183_ASV_20 (assembly GCF_018919685.1). Lineage (NCBI taxonomy): Bacteria > Bacillati > Bacillota > Bacilli > Lactobacillales > Enterococcaceae > Enterococcus > Enterococcus sp. S183_ASV_20. The sequence continues at coordinate 6,484 of NZ_JAHLRI010000046.1, read as the reverse complement.
CTGTCAACGAAACAGTAGCAGTCTTAAGAGAAGATGGCCCTTTAAAAAAAGTGGTTTTGGCTCGACAACTTGCTGTGAGCAGTCCTGAAAAAATTCGAAGTAACCAAGTGCTCGTTAATTTAATGGCACAACAACAAAATACGTATTTGTTTGCTTTGGAAGCCAATGACACAAGTTTCATTGGTGCAACACCAGAACGACTTCTGTTGGGTACTAGAGAAACGTTTGCGACCGCTTGTATTGCAGGAACCATTAAAACGGGTCAAACATCAGAAGAAACGAAAGCTTTAGGAGCACAACTTTTACAAGACCGCAAAAATACCGGAGAACACCAAATTGTGGTGGAACGTTTAGCGAAAGAGTTGGCAAAGATGACGACTTCTGAAAACAGTATTCAAGCACCCATTATTTTGGAAAATCGAGATGTACAACATCTTTATGTGCCAATCTCAGGTCAACGTAAACCGGGAATTTCGTTTTTGGAAAGTGTGATGCAGCTACACCCAACGCCAGCTTTAGGCGGTGAGCCCAAAGAGTTGGCAGTCGAATGGATTCGACAATATGAGCCAAGGAGTCGTGGGTTATATGGTGCGCCAATCGGTTGGATTTCAGGGAATGATGATAGTGGCGAGTTTGCTGTGGCCTTGCGTTCAGGTGTCTTTGCTGGTCAGCAAGGCGTTCTTTATGCAGGTTGTGGTATTGTTGCGGATTCCCAAGCAGAGCTAGAAAGAGAAGAAACGAAAATAAAATTTCAACCGATGTTACGAGGAATTGGAGGGAAGGTTTAATGAATCATCAAGAAACAATGACCGATTATTTAATGGCCTTTATTGAAGGCTTAAAAAATAGTGGGGTTGAACAAGCAGTCATTAGTCCAGGGTCCCGTTCCACACCACTGGCTTTATTACTTCATCGGGAAACCGCAATCCAAACTTTTGTCGATGTCGATGAACGTTCCGCTGCTTTTTTTGCTTTAGGATTAAGTAAAGCGAGTCAAAAACCAGTGGTCTTACTTTGTACCTCTGGAACAGCAGCTGCAAACTATTATCCAGCAATTTGTGAAGCCAATATTAGCCATGTGCCTTTAGTCGTTTTAACAACGGATCGGCCGCATGAGTTACGTCAAGTTGGTGCTCCTCAAGCCATGGACCAATTACAAATGTATCAAAATCACGTGAAATTATTTGTTGAAATGGCTTTGCCAGAAGCAACAGAAGAGATGTTGAATTACGCCTATTGGCAAGGCGCTAAAGGAGCAGCATTCGCGCAACAAACGCCTGCAGCACCTGTTCATTTGAATTTTCCTTTGCGGGAACCATTATTACCTGACTTAGAGAGAAAAACAAAGAGTTCTCAACAAACGGCTTTATTCGCTGGTCAATCAATCCTTTCTACAGAACAAGTGCAACAGCTAGCGGATCAATGGTACCAGAAAAACGGCGTTTTGGTTGTCGGTGGCAGTCATACAGAGGAAGAAGCGGCGTTATTTATTCAATTAGCCGAAGCTTTGCAATGGCCGTTACTAGCGGATCCTTTAGCAAACATTGTGACACATGGGCAAAATAGTGAAGTTGTTATTGCACATAGTGATCTGTTTCTAAATGTGGCGACCTTGCCACAAGAACCAGAAGTGGTAGTGCGCTTTGGTTCGCTGCCAATTTCTAAAAACATCATGTTATGGTTGAAACGCTTAGCAACGACAGAGACTACTTTTTATTTTGTGGACGAAAATGGGCAATGGCAAGAGCAATTGAAAAAATCACAAACCGTTATTCAGGCAAAGGAAACCACGTTTGTAGAACAACTGCTAACGGTTGTCAAACCAACAGAAGCGACTTGGTTAGCACAATGGCTCTTGCTGGAAAAAACGGTCTCTGAAGTTCTTCTAGAAACGCTGAACGCGACAGAATTAAATGAAACAACAGCCAGCTTAGCTGTTCACCAAACAATGAAAGAGAACGGTCAGTTATTTGTATCTAATAGTATGGCTATCCGCTACTTAGATCGATTTATGGATAGTCGCCCTTATCGGATGTTTGGAAATCGCGGCATCAACGGGATTGATGGGATTGTTTCAACTGCTTTAGGAATGAGTGCCGTAGCACCGACACAGCAAAACGTTCTACTGATTGGTGATTTAGCACTATATCATGATATGAATGGTTTATTTTTGGCTAAACGTTATCAGTTGCCGTTAACAATTGTTTTATTAAATAACAATGGTGGCGGGATTTTCTCTTTTCTATCTCAACGAACTTTACGTGAGGACGATTTCGAGCCTTTATTTGGAACACCGCTTGATTTAGATTTTTCGTTAGTTGCTGAACTTTACGGTGCTTCGTACCAAGAAGTCAAAACAATCGTGGAGCTTAAGCAAATTTTACAAGCAGCGGCTGAAGAACCACAATTTCAAGTGATCGAAGTCAAAGGAAATCGTCAAGAGAATGTTCATTTGTACGAATCAATTTTAGCTGAAATTGGTAGACGAGTAGAAAGACAGGGGATTTCATGGAACGGTTAATTCGGGGGATGCAGTACCATTATCAATGGTTAACACCTTTTGATGCAAAGCGAACGACACTAGTCTGTTTACATGGTTTCACAGGAACGTTAGCCACGTTTGCAGCCGTTTTTCCCAGTCAAACACCTTATAACGTTTTAGGAATTGACTTACCTGGGCATGGCGCGACTGCTAGTTTGGTAGCACCAGAGCGTTATACCATGAAACAGGTTTGCCATGATCTTGCTGAACTAACCGAATCGCTAAATTTGCCTTGCTTTTGTTTATTAGGCTATTCAATGGGCGCTCGAACAGCTTTAGGTTTTGCATTACATTATCCACAAAAGGTACAGCATCTTTTATTGGAAAGTGGGTCACCAGGTTTGGCCACCGTCGCAGAACGTCAGACTCGTATCTGTCAAGATCATCGTTTGGCGGAACGTCTCTTAGAGGAACCGCTGGTGGATTTTATTGATTTTTGGCAAGAATTACCGTTATTTCAAACGCAAAAAGCCTTGTCTGTGGCACAGCAAATGGCCATTCGTCAGGAACGTTTGAGCCAATCGGCCTTTGGATTGGCTAGTAGTTTGTGGTATATGGGCACAGGAGCGCAAGAGAGTTACTGGGAACGTCTAGCAGAATTGCAGCCGATTCCTACCGATTTATTGGTAGGCGGCGAAGATCAAAAATTTATTGGAATTGCGAAAAAAATGCAGGCACGTCAACCGTTGTTGAGGCTGACAATTTTTCCTGAAGCAGGACATTGTATCCATTTAGAACAACCAACGATTTTCTATGAAAAGGTGACAGCGTTATTGGAAGGAGCCGTCTGAATGAACATTCAATCAATTGAAACCTATCAGGTTCGTTTGCCTTTAAAAACGCCGTTTGTCACGAGCTATGGTCGCTTGGAAGAAAAAGCGTTTGATCTATTTGTAATAACGGATGAGCAAGGAAATCAAGGGTTTGGCGAATTAGTGGCTTTTGAGCAACCTGATTATGTGCAAGAAACGTTGGTAACCGAACGCTTCATCATCCAACAGCATTTAATTCCGTTACTTTTAACAGAAGCGCTTGAACAGCCGCAAGAGGTTTCAACAATTTTTGAAGAAGTTAAAGGGCATTGGATGGGAAAAGCTGCGTTAGAAACTGCCATCTGGGATTTATATGCCAAACGGCAACAGAAGAGTTTAACTGAATTTTTTGGACCAACGCGGAGGAAAATTCCTGTAGGGATTAGTTTAGGGATTCAAGAAGACTTACCTCAATTGCTTAAACAAGTTCAGTTAGCTGTAGAAAAAGGGTATCAACGAGTGAAGCTGAAAATTCGTCCCGGTTATGATGTGGAAGCCGTTGCTTTGATTCGTCAGCATTTTCCTAACTTGCCTTTAATAGTCGATGCAAATTCAGCGTATACATTGGCAGATTTGCCTCAATTGCAACGTTTAGATCACTATCAATTAGCGATGATTGAACAGCCTTTTGCTGCAGATGATTTTTTAGATCACGCACAATTACAAAGAGAACTGAAAACAAGAATTTGTTTGGATGAAAATATTCGTAGTCTCAAAGACTGCCAAGTGGCGTTAGCATTGGGTAGTTGCCGTAGTATCAATTTGAAGATTCCTCGTGTAGGTGGGATTCACGAGGCGTTGAAGATTGCCACATTTTGCCAAGAAAATAATTTATTGGTTTGGTTAGGTGGCATGTTTGAGTCTGGTGTTGGACGCGCATTGAATTTGCAATTTGCGTCACAGCCTACCTTTTCCTTTCCAGGTGATATTTCAGCCACGGAACGCTATTTTTATGAAGATATCATCACGGAACCTTTTATTTTAGAGCAAGGGACAATGACCGTGCCTCAGGGACTTGGTATTGGTGTTACACTTTCCCAGACGAATTTGCTAAAATACAGTCAGTATCAAAAAATCATGTAATGATAACAAAATTGCGCCTATGACTATGCAGAGAAGCATAATCTAGGCGCAATTTTTTATTTTTCTAATTGACTCGCTGCGGCTTCATCCAAGAGAACCGTTAAATTTGGATGGAGTTGAAGAATAGAGGCAGGATACGTTTCTGTGACAGGTCCTTGGAGCACTTGTTTGACCATCTGAGCTTTTTGTTCACCATTTACAATTAGGACAAGATGCTTAACTTTCATGATGCTGGCTGGCCCCATCGTAACAAAGGTCATGCCTGGCTGCATCATTTCAGGAACAAACCAAGGCTCTGAACCAGTGACGGTCACTTGGTAGGTTTCATTTTTAAAATGAGTGGTAGTGGGCATGTTCCCGCAAAAATGACCATCTGCTCCTAAGCCAATTAACATCAAATCTAAGCCGCCTGCGTCAGCAATCCGTTGTTCTTGTTGTTGAAAGTTTTCCACAGTTAATGGATGGATGTTTTGCTCGGATATTTCCGCAGGTGTCAAATACAGCGTCCGCAAATCTGTCAGAGTAATGCCTTCCTTTTGATGAGGAACGGGGATTTCATCAAAGTTATAATAATGAACATTATCAAAGTCAGATGAGTTTTTCACAATCGAGGCTAATTTTTGGTAAACAAGTGCTGGTGTTTTGCCAGCGGTAATTGATAAATTCACTCGTTTATCTTGGCTCATCGTGCTTAGAAGTAACATTTTTGCCCATTCGCTCATCGTGTCGAAATCTTGTTTAATTAAAATTTTCATACTTGCTCACTCCATTCTTTGAATAAGCTAAGTATAATTTGTGGGAACCATCCCATGTCAAGCTCTTCACAAAAAGGATTTAATTAACGGTAGGCAAAAGAAAGAGGAGCAGCCGTCAAAACGATGGCTGCCCCTCTTTTTAAAACTTAAGATAACCTACAACGAGTTAACTTTTTAGCTTTCTGTTCCACTTGCTACAATGCTAATCTAAACGTTCTTTTGACCAACACTGTTTAACAAAGAATTTTATTTTATTGTTCTTTTAACCATTTTTCTAGTTGTAAACGTTGCACTTTCATAGTAGCTGTGTGAGGGATTTCATCAAAAGCCATAATGATAGGTTCGTTTAAATGTGGTAAATCGGCTACTTGTGTCCACCAAGCGTCCCAATCCATTTCTTCCCCAGGGACAACCGCTAAAATTGGCTGAGGTTCATTTTCTTTGCCACGGACAATAATCACTTCTTCTAAGAAATCTAATGCATCCAATAAATGATCTTCAATAGCTAAATTACTGTCGATGTTTTCAATTAGATCTACTTGGCGATCTTTCAAGAATAAGTGGCCGCGTTCATCTAACATTCCGTAATCGCCGCTGTCCCACCATTCGCCGTAGACATTTTCTGCAAAGCGGGCATCTTCTTTGTAATATGTTAAGGCCCGTCCTTTTGATAAAAATTGGATATGGCCGTCCGTCATCGCAGGTAAAACTTGTCCTTTTTCATCAGTAATTCGAGCTTGTGTTAAATCCTCTAAACCAACACCCATGTCACGAGCATCTGAATCTTTTAGAGATTCTAAAGTATGCGCTCGTAAGATCATTGGCCCGCATTCACTTTGTCCATAAACTTGTAGGAAAATTGGTTCATTGGCAGCAGATGCTTTTAAGAAAGCCACCATTGTAGCGTTGTTAATTGCATCAAAAGTAGAATGATAATAATGGACACTAGCGAAAGCTTCAGGTTTTTCTTTGGCCAAACGAACCCATTGAACGAAGTTATTGGGGTGTGTTTCTACAGCGATTGGTTGATAGGTGCTGAACATTTCAGCGACTTTTTCGCTCGAAGCGTTTGCTAAAGGCATCATAGGGAAGCCCATGGCCATTAAAGAAGACACGCCAATGTTAAAACGAGAATGAACTGGCGAAATATGAAAGCCAACTAATTTCTTTTCAGCAATTTTTGTAAAAATGGTTTTTTGCCATTTTGTACGCCAACCCATAGAGTGATTGGAATGACAGATAAGTTTAGGAATACCTGTTGTTCCAGAGGTGTGGGTCATGTAGGCAATTTC
>NZ_JAHLRI010000045.1:0-17312 GCF_018919685.1 Enterococcus sp. S183_ASV_20 | reverse complement strand
ATTACAGGAACAGACGAAGTTGTGAACAATCAAGACATTCAATTATTTGAAGAAGGATTATTGGACTCTTTAGCAACGGTTCAATTATTAGTAGAAATTGAAGGACAACTAGGAATCCAAGTTCCTGTATCAGACTTTGACCGTGAAGTATGGGGAACACCAAAACAAATCATTCAACAAGTGGAAGCTTTACAATAATGTCTAGAAAAAAACGACTAATCAGAATCTTAGGTCCAGTGCTTTGTTCAGCGGTCTTGGTTGCAGTGTTCTTTTTTGCACCGTTCAGAATCAATTTAACTTCCGAAAAAACGTTGAAGGAAGCATCAACGTCAATGGCACCGAACGTTTTAAAAGGCAATGTGATTAAAAACAAAGCAGTGGCTTCTGGTAAATATGTTCCTTTTTTTGGCTCTTCTGAATTAAGTCGATTTAGTGCTTTCCACCCTAGTGTGCTCTCTGAAAAGTATCAACGGAACTACCGACCGTTTTTACTAGGAGAAGCGGGCACACAGTCATTAACCCAAGCGATGGTCATTCATTCGATGGGCGATGCGATTGCCAATAAAAAAGCGGTCTTTATTTTATCTCCGCAATGGTTTGTCAAAAAGGGTGTACCTAATGATAGTTTTGGTGCACACTATTCACAATTACAAACCTATCAATGGTTAGCTAATTTAACCGAATTAACCAGCGGTGACCAATATCTAGCACAACGTTTGACCAAATTTCCAGTTGTTCAAAAAGACAAAGTCTTAATGGAAACCTTGGCAAATCTGCAGGCAGGGCAACTTCCCCAACGCTCTCAACGAGATTATTTTATAATGAATCTCCGTTTCTTGAATCGTGAAGATGAATTGTTTAGCCAAATTGGCATGGTTAGCAGAGAACCAATTGTTGAAAAAGATATGAAACAATTACCTGCTACTTATAATTTTAATGAATTAGATCAGCTAGCTGGAAAAATTGCGGCAAAAGCCATTAATAATAATAAATTTGAAATTAGTAACGGTTTTTATCGCCAACGGATTAAACCAGTTTTACCGAAATTAGCTCATTCACAAAAGAAATGGGATTATCGTTTTTCTCCAGAATATGGTGATTTCCAAGCTGCGTTAGAACAGTTAGCAGAAAAAAATGTCGATGTTTTATTTGTAATCCCACCTGTTAACAAACGTTGGTCGGACTATACGGGCTTGTCACAAGATATGTTGCAACAAGTAGCACGCAAGCTGAAATATCAACTTCAAGAGCAAGGGTTTACTAACATTGCTGACTTCTCAACATGTAGTAATGAACGCTACTTTATGGCGGACACGATTCATTTAGGTTGGCGTGGTTGGCTCGCTGTTGATCGTCAAGTAGATGAATTTATGAAACAACCTGCGTCTAAAAAGTTAGCGTATCAAATTGATGATCGTTTTTATCAGACAGATTGGCAACAACAAAATCCATTGGTCTTACCTCAATTTTAAGAAGGCAAGATGGATCAAGTACCAATTATCTGAAGCGGACTAGAAGCGCTTCGTAACAATGAAAATAGCCTGTACCTGCCGTTGAATAACGAGCGTGCAGGCTGTTTTTTCGTTTATTTTTAGTGGAGAACGTTGCTCAATTTATTTTTTGTAAGTATTTTTTTAGTTCGTGGTATAATGGATAAAATTGGTTTTTGAGGGGAGTTATTTTTATGGATGCAAAAGAAGAAAAAATGTTAATTGATTTAACAAGTGCTGAAGGGATTGCTGGGAATGAAGACGAAGTACGTTCGTTATTTAAAAAGTATGCAGCACCGTATGCGGATAAATTTTTATATGATGGTCTTGGCAGTATTATTGCAAAAAATGTTGGTGATAAAGAAGGACCAAAAGTCTACATTTCTGGGCATATGGATGAAGTCGGTTTCATGGTTACCCAAATCACAGAAAAAGGCTTTTTAAAATTTCAAACCGTTGGCGGTTGGTGGGGGCAAGTGATGTTGGCCCAACAAGTTCAGATTAAAACCACGACTGGTAAGGTTTACCATGGTGTCATTGGGTCTAAACCACCGCATGTGTTAACAGCGGAAGTTCGTAACAAACCCTCTGAGATTGCAGATATGTTTATTGATATTGGTGCAAGTAGCGATCAACAAGTTGCAGAATGGGGGATTCATCCAGGAGATATGGTGACACCATATATTGACTATCGTCGCATGAATGATACAAAATTTTTATTGGCAAAAGCGTGGGATAACCGAATTGGTACGGCCGTTTCATTAAAAGTTTTAGAAAATTTAGCGACAGAAGGGCACCCCAATATTTTATTTGCAGGCAGTGATGTGCAAGAAGAAGTGGGGCTACGCGGTGCGCAAACAAGTACGCATCTTGTGAATCCAGACATAGCGTTTGCTTTAGACACAGGAACAGCTGGTGACACACCAGGAATGACACCTAAAGAAGCCGACTCTGTTTTAGGTGAAGGGCCACAAATTTTGATTTATGATGCATCGATGATTCCGCATAAAAAATTACGTGATTTTGTTATTCAAGTGGCGGAAGAAAATAACATTCCCTTCCAATATACAGTGATTACAGGGGGAGGTACGGATGCTGGCCGCATGCATTTAACACGCAATGGGATTCCATCATTAGCCATCACGGTGCCTGTTAGATATCTGCATTCACATACCTCAGTTATTCATGAAGATGATTATTTCAACACAGTCAAATTAGTCACAGAAGTGGTGAAACGTCTAGATAAAGAAACAGTCGCTAAATTGACTAGTTATTAGTTTCAGAAAGGATGGAATGAATGAAAAGTTTAGTAACAAATTCGCAACATCGTGCCAATGCTCGCAGAGCTCTTGATGGGCAATGGGGGATCATGGCTTGGTTAACTTTCTTAGGAGTGGTTTTACAGAGCTTCTTAACATCGATTGTGCAAAATTTATTTTCTGGTGAAAATCAAGTTTTTCAAAGTAGTTTTGCCGCAGTATTACTGCAAATTTTTGTTTTATTCGCGTTAAGTTATGCGCTATATTACGCAGCCTTGAAGGTGTTGCGTGGTGAAAAGGTGCGGGTCAATATTTTAATGAGTGTTTTTCAAGGAAAATATTATGGTCCGCTATTTGTGGTCAACCTACTTCAAAAAGTACTTGAACGTGTAATTGGTTTGTTATTTTTGTTACCAATTTTATTTGGGGCAGGGACAACCTTGTATTTCAAATTGATGTTTAATACAGTTACACCAGAGGAAATCCAAGCCTTTTTCTTAAATGATTTTTCCTTTTTCCTAGCGTTTGGTGTTGCCACTATCTTGATCTTTTTAATTGGTTTATTTGTGAGTGGCGTTTTTCAATTTGCTGTGTGGCTACGTTTTGATAATCCAGAACTGCCAATTATGATGGCGTTGAAACAGGCGTTATATTTAATGAAAAATCGTTTTTGGCAATATTTATGTTTACAATTTTCTTTTATTGGTTGGTATATTGTGGGCTTTTTAGCTATTGGTATCGGTCTATTATGGGTGATTCCTTATAACTATGTAGCGTTAGCTAGTTTTTATCAAACTGCCTTAGAAGAAAAAGGTTTAGCCGAAGAATAAAAAAGAAGCTTGAATCCTTCGTTATCTCGACAAAGGGTTCAGGTTTTTTCTTTGGTCTTTTTGTGAAAATTTAAGCGTTTTAACCTCGTTTTTCCGTTATTTTATGGTAACATGGAAGTATCGTATTGAAGGAGGTTGTCCACACATGAAATTGACTGTCTTAGGCTGTTTAGGTGCTTATCCATACAAAGGAGAAGGAACGAGTTCCTATTTGTTAGAATCTGAAGGCTTTCATTTGCTTATTGATGCAGGCAGTACGACATTAGTGCGTTTAGAAAACTATCTAGATCCATTGAAATTAGATGCTGTCATTCTGTCGCATTACCATCATGACCATATCGCAGATTTAGGTGTTTTACAATATTATCGTCAGCTTTATCCAACGCTGGAACCGACGCCTATTTTGCCAATATATGGCCATACACAAGATCAAATGCATTTCAAAGAACTAACGCTTCCTAACGTTTCCGAAGGGAAAGAGTATTTTGAAGCAGAAGAGTTGGCAGTAGGACCATTTTTAATTACTTTCATGGAAACGATTCATCCTGTCACTTGTTACGCGATGCGGATTGTTGAAAAAGCGACTGGCAAAGTCTTTGTCTTTACAGGAGACTCTGGTTACTTAGCAAGTTTTGAAGACTTTGCAAAAGACGCTGATTTATTCTTAGCGGATACGTACTTATTTGAAGGTAATGAACGACATCATGCACACTTTACGTCAAGAGAAGCGGGTGAAATTGCCAAAGCAGCACAAGTCAAACAATTGATGTTGACCCATTTACCACAACATGGGTCATTGGAACAACTACGGGAAGAAGCGCAAAACTATGCTGGAACGGAAATTCCAGTGACATTAGCCCAACCAGATTTAACAGTTGAGATTTAAAAAAGTAACTATACCAAGGGAGAGAACCGATTGTGATTTTTGTACCGAATGAAAATAATGACCCACGAGTGAACTTAGCAATTGAAACATATTTGTTAACAGAAATGCCTTTAGATGAGCCCATTCTTTTATTTTACATTAACGAGCCGTCAATCATTATTGGCCGTAACCAAAATACAATTGAAGAAATTAACAAAGAATATGTAGATGAGCACGGCATTCATGTTGTTCGTCGCTTAAGTGGCGGCGGCGCCGTTTATCATGATCATGGTAATTTGAATTTTAGTTTTATTATGCCAGATGACGGCAACTCTTTCCGTGATTTCGCAAAAGTTACCCAACCAATTATCCAAGCATTGCAGGACTTAGGCGTTGAAGGTGCCGAATTAAAAGGGCGCAATGACCTAGTGATTAATGATATGAAGTTTTCAGGAAATGCGATGTACGCTACCAACGGCCGCATGTTTGCGCATGGAACCTTAATGTTTGATAGTGATATTGATGAAGTTGTAAATACATTGAAAGTACGGAAAGATAAAATCGAATCTAAAGGTATCAAGTCTGTTCGTTCACGGGTAACAAACATTAAACCATTTTTATCTGAAGATAAACAAGAGATGACAACGGAAGAATTCCGCCAAGAAATTCTTTTGAAAATTTTCGGCGTAGATTCGATCGACCAAGTTAAAACGTATGAATTAACTGATCAAGACTGGGCGGCTATTAACAAAATTTCAGAGCAATACTATCGCAATTGGGATTGGAATTATGGTAAATCACCTGCATTTAACTTAGAACGTCGCCATCGTTTTCCAATTGGTTCAATTGAAATGAAAATGAATGTGGCGGATGGTGCCATTCAAGAAATTAAAATCTTTGGGGACTTCTTTGGGCTTGGTGAAATTAAAGATGTTGAAGATATTTTAACCGGCGTGAAATATGATAAAGCTTCTTTAGAAGAAGCCATTGATCAAATTGACGTTAAAAAATACTTTGGAAATATCGAAAAAGAAGATTTGCTTGGGTTAATTTATTAAAAAAAAGACAGCCGTTTCAAACGGTTGTCTTTTTTCTAGCTAAAAATAATTTTTAGCTTTTAGAAAGGTAGTGCTATGTGCAAAATCGTCGAAACGATTTTTATCAGGGAACTATCAAATAGCTCGCCTGCATATGTACTTGAACCAAGTCAAGTCCGGGAATTTGGTTATGTGCTTCACTATAAATCACTATCTGTAAAGAGTATACAAGATTTCCTTTCTTTTGTGATATCAAATTTTTACAGACAAAGTAGTAAAATTTGACGTTTCTTATTTTAGCAAGGTTATAGGCTTGTTTTGGGGCTTGAATTAGCAAGAATTAATAGTGATTTAAGGGAAAATATTAACATATGTAGAAATATTTTTATAAGAAATAACGAGAAAAAATCAATAGGTATGTTCTTGAGGGCTACTTTTTGACGTTTTCTGAATAAAACTTAATAAAAAATAGCAGAAACAAAGAAAAAATGTGCTTACAAGAAGTAATCCGCACTTAGCTAGGAAGTTAAGAATGTGCATGTTATTTTCAAACAAATAATAAGAATCCTATTTCAATCCTTTACAGAGGAACAAGGACTTCGTATAATAAAGGGACGAAAAGGAGCGAAAGTGATGAGAAACGAAATGATGCATCGACCAGTCGTTAAACCAGAACTGGTTGAGTATATGCGTACAAAACAAAAGAAACTTCCCGGAGAATTAGGGGCAGTGGAGGCGGAAGCCAATGAAGCAGGGGTGCCGATTATTCCGCACGAAACAGTAGTTTTTCTACAATTTTTGCTAGGACAACTAAAGCCCAAAAATATTTTAGAAATCGGGGCAGCAATTGGTTTTTCTTCAAGCTTGATGGCCCAATTTGTCGGTGAAGATGGTCACGTGACCACGATTGATCGTTTTGACGTAATGATAAAAAAAGCGAAGAAAACTTACCAACGCCTAGACTTAGAAGAAAAGGTCACTCTTTTAGAAGGACAAGCAGCTGAGATTCTACCAACGTTGGAAGGACCTTATGACTTTATTTTTATGGATAGTGCCAAATCAAAATACATTGAATTTTTACCTGAATGTTTACGGTTGCTACCAGTTGGCGGCGTTTTGATGGTGGATGATGTATTTCAAGCTGGGACAATTTTAGACCCTGCTGAGGAAGTACCGAAAAAAAATCGAGCGATTCATCGTAAATTAAACCAATTTTTAGATGTAGTCATGGCGCACCCTGATTTAACTTCTACTTTAGTTCCTCTTGGTGATGGAGTTATTTTAATTACCAAAGAGAAAGAAACGATTATTTTAGATAGTTAAAGAATGTATTCACAAAAAGAAAGCGAATCATTAAAAAGCAAGTTCTTTTAATGATTCGCTTTCTTTTTTATGTTATTTAAAAAGTTATCTCGCTATTTATAATTGAGAATGATAATCATATAATTCTCAATAGTACAGTATTATACGCTAATAGAACCTCGTTTGTTTATAATTATTCTATTGACGGAATAATTATAAACTGTTATCCTTAAAGAGTAAAAAAACAGAGGAGGAACGACAATGAATTTAATTAATCAAAAACTTTTTGACTTTGAATGTGATGCCTATCACGATGGTGAATTTACACGAGTATCAACAGAAGATATTTTAGGAAAATGGAGTATTTTCTTCTTTTATCCAGCTGATTTTTCTTTCGTGTGTCCTACGGAATTAGGGGATATGCAAGAGCATTATGCGCATTTACAGGAATTAAATTGTGAGGTTTACTCTGTTTCAGAAGATAGTCATTATGTGCATAAAGCATGGGCTGACGCTACAGAAACGATTGGAAAAATTAAATATCCAATGTTAGCCGATCCCAACGGTAAACTTGCTCGTTTCTTTGGCGTTTTAGATGAAGCTTCTGGAATGGCTTACCGTGCTTCATTTATTGTGAGTCCAGAAGGTGAGATTAAATCTTATGAAATCAACGACATGGGTATTGGTCGTAATGCTGAAGAACTTGTTCGTAAATTAGAAGCTTCTCAATTTGTAGCAGAACATGGTGATAAAGTTTGTCCAGCCAATTGGCAACCAGGAGAAGAAACGATTGCGCCAAGCTTAGATTTAGTTGGTAAAATTTAAATTCGCTTTGTAAATAGAGGTCAAAGAGTTGGATAAAACAGAGAAAATGTTTTGTTCAGCTCTTTTTCTGAAACACAGAAGAAAGAGGAGAAGCAAGTGACAGAAGAAATCTACGATTTGATTATTATTGGTGGCGGCTCAACTGCTTTATCTGCAGGTATCTATGCAGGTCGCGCAATGATGGATACCTTAATTATTGAAAAAGACAAAATTGGCGGACAAGTAACGACGACTTCTGAAATTGTGAACTATCCAGCGATTCGTCATACAACAGGTCCAGAACTAATGGAAGAAATGCGCATTCAAGCACAAGACTTCGGTGTAGCTTTTACAAACGACGAGATTATTGATGTTGATTTTAGTCAAACGATAAAAACTGTTCAATCGGCGAGTCAAACCTACCAAGCATATGCAGTATTGATTGCGACAGGGGCCTCTGCTCGTAAAATTGGTTTCCCTGGTGAAAGTGAATTTACAGGACGCGGCGTGGCCTATTGTTCTACTTGTGATGGGGAGTTTTTCCAAGGCCTAGATATTTTTGTGATTGGTGGCGGTTATGCAGCAGCGGAAGAGGCCGTTTATTTGACACGTTACGGTAAATCAGTAACGATGATTATCCGAGAACCCGATTTTACATGTGCAAAATTAACTGCGGAGGCGGCCAAAAATCACCCGAAAATTAAGATTGTTTATAACACAGAAGTGAAAGAAATTACGGGAGATGATTTTGTCCGAAAAGCTGTGTTTGTCAATAACCAGACGGGAGAAGAAACGGTTTATGAAGCGCCAAAAGACAGTACATTTGGCCTGTTTGTTTTTGCTGGAAATAAACCAAGTACAGAAATTTTTGAAGGAAAAATTGCCTTAGACCGTGGGTATGTGCCAACAACTGAGAATATGGAAACCAATATTCCCGGAGTTTATGCAGCAGGAGATTTACGAATAAAAGAATTACGTCAAATTGTGACGGCGGTTGCAGACGGTGCAATTGCCGCCACTCATGCGCAACGTTACGTGACAGAACAAAAAACACAGGCGGGCCAACCGATTGTAACGAAGCGAATGACTGAACGATTAGCTAATCAATCTGCCCCTGAAACAAACAGTCAGCAACCAAAAGAAAAACAGCCAGCGAAAGTTACTGGTAAGCATCAGTGGTTCCCAGAAAGTATGCGCCAACAATTAAGCGGTATTTTTGCTAAACTAACCAAAAAAGTGACATTGCTTCAGTTTTTGGATGCAAGTGATGAAAAATCATTGGAACTTCAGTCATTCTTAACAGAATTTGCAAGTCTGGATCAGAAGATTACTTTAGAAACGATTTTGAAAGATACTGAGCCAGCCAAAGAATTGCTGTATGGGATTGAAAAAATGCCTAGCGTTGTGCTCTTAGATGCGGCAGGAAACTATACAGGAATTAAATTTAGTGGTATTCCTAGTGGCCATGAAGTAAACTCGTTGGTTTTGGCGGTTTATAATGTCGGCAGCGAGGGGCAGCCGTTAGAAGCAAGTCTGCAAAAGAACATACTTGCATTGCCAAAAAGAAAAATAGAAATCTTTGTTTCACTAACATGTCATTTCTGTCCCGATGTCGTGGCGGCTTGCCAACGTATTGCATCAATTAATCCTCATGTGGAAGCAGAAATGGTGGACATTAGTCTGTTTCCAGAGTTGAAAAAAGAAAAGAAAATTATGAGCGTTCCAGCAATGCTGATTGATGGAGAACAAATGATTTTTGGTTCAAAAACAATGACCGAAATTATTGAAGCCTTGGCTTAAAAGAGGCGGAAAAAAGTAATTAGCCTAAAAACCTAAGTCATTCAAAAAAGTGAGAAATACGTCGAGATGATGTATTTCTCACTTTTTTCGCATAGTTAGTCAAGTATCTCTTTTGATTAGGCGATTGAGTTTCCTAAAAAGAATTAAAAAGACACAACAGCAAATGAACAATAGGCTTCCTGTTAGTGGTAAAAAGATACCTTGCATGTAGCTATCGATATGCATTAAACCAGGTACCTCGCTGAAAAAATCATGGATAAACTGTTGAATGAGCTTATTGGCTAGAAAAGCAGCTAAAGGCAAAATAAAAATCAAATAATAGATGGGTTGTAAGGCATAGCTAATTAAAATTTGTAATTTTGTCGTACCTAAAAGAGCTAAGATCAGTAAGTCGTTTTTTTGCTCTAAAAAAGTTAGGAAGAAAGCTCGGCAAATATAACTAATCAGGAAGAAAAAGAGTGTTCCAGCGCTGATTCCAGCCAAACCTCTGAAAATTTTCAAGGGAGGAATCACTGCATAATTATCAAGAAGAATCATTTGTGAAAGCCATCGAGAAAACAACAAAGTCAATAATAGAGCAGAAAAAGTCAGAAAACTAATAATAAAGATAAGAATCAACGTACTAAATTGGTTTTTTGAGCGCCACGCATTTTTGAGAGAGTCTGTGAATAAGTAAAGAATCGAATACATCATCGCGTCCTTTCTGAAAAATTTTTGGTCTAGAGGAAAAGTTATGTAAAAGAAAAGACGTTATCTCCTGCCAACTAGCCACTGAAAGAGATAACGCCCTTGCTGGAAACAAGAACTGGATTATTTCACCAATACTAATTTTTTTAAAGGTTCAACCCCAAATCGTTGTTCTTGCTGTAAAAGAATTTCGGCACAAGCTCGGCTATCTTCTAAAGCATCATGATGATTATTTAAAGTGATATTGAGGTTTTCACAAACGGTATTTAATTTATGATTAGGAAATTCAGGAAACAGTTTGCGACTCGTTTTGACTGTACATAAAGAAAGGTAATTAGGTTGTTCTAAGCCATAGTAATCTAAACAGCCAGCCAAAACACTACAATCGAAACTTGCATTGTGAGCGACCACTAACCGATTTGGTTGAAAACAATGCTGAATTTGTTGCCAGACTTCAGGGAATTTGGGCGCATTGACAACATCTGATTCATGAATGCCGTGAATTTGCGTATTTCGCCAGAAAAAAGGTGTTTCTGGTTTGATTAACGTGTAAAATTCATCCACAATCCGACTATTTTCTACTTTAACAATTGCAATGGAACAGGCACTATGTTTATCATAACTAGCTGTTTCAAAGTCAAAAGCGTAAAAGTTCATTAAAAAAAACTCCTTTCAACGCGTTGAGTAACACTTAAAAATCAAGTACAACTTCCACTGGACAATGATCACTACCAAGAATATCTGTATGGATTTTAGCACTGACTAAACGTTCATTCAAGGATTCTGACACAACGAAATAGTCAATCCGCCAACCTGCGTTATTTTTTCGTGCGTTAAAGCGATAACTCCACCATGAGTAGATGCCTTCAGCTTCTGGATAAAAATAACGGAATGTATCAGTGAAACCACTGTCTAATAACTCAGTAAATTTTTGCCGTTCTTCAGGCGTGAACCCCGCATTTTTTTGATTGGTTTTCCAATTTTTTAAATCAATCTTTTGATGAGCTACGTTTAAATCACCGCAAAGAATTACGGGTTTTTCTTGATTTAATTCGTTTAAATAGGCACGAAACGCATCTTCCCATGTCATTCGATAAGCTAAACGCTTTAGTTCAGCTTGTGAGTTTGGTGTGTAGCAAGTGACCATGAAAAATTCTGGATATTCTAAAGTGATCACGCGGCCTTCTTGATCGTGAGCCTCGACACCTAAGCCATAGCGAACACTTAACGCTTCTTCTTTAGCGAAAATTGCTGTGCCAGAATAGCCTTTTTTTTCGGCGTAATTCCAATACTGATGATAGCCAGGAAGTTCTAAATCAATTTGCCCAGCTTGTAATTTTGTTTCTTGTAAACAGAAAAAATCTGCATCTAATTCATTAAAAACATCCATAAAATTCTTTTTAACAACCGCTCGTAAGCCGTTGACATTCCAAGAAATACATTTCATTGTTGAAACTCCTTTCAAATAAGAAACGCTTTTGCTCGTTTCAGTGCAAACCAGAACCAAAGAAAAGGTCGCTTGGTGCTTTCTTCTATTCTAATACTTTTTAAAGAAGTTTTAAATACTTGAAAAGAAAAAGAGAAAATGACTGATTTTTGGAAAGAAGTAGTCTATGATAAAATAGTAAAAAGAGCAGAAATGAGGACAAACGAATGAAAATTGGAGTCATTGGTTTAGGAAACATTGCACAAAAAGCGTATTTGCCAACTTATAGTGAATGCCGCCACTTGGCAGAGTTTGTATTAGCGACTAGGAACCCAGAAACACGACAAAAAATCGCTGATCAGTATGGCTTTACAGAAACCGTTGGGACCATAGAAGAATTGATTGAAGCAAAGATTGATGCTTGCTTTGTCCATGTAGCCACAAAAGTGCATGGTGCAGTTGTTCGCCAATTATTACAGGCTGGTATTCACGTCTTTGTGGACAAACCTTTAAGTGAAGAGCTTGCTGAAGTCAAAGAATTACAAGCATTGGCAGCAGCCAAAAATCTGCGCCTGATGGTTGGCTTCAATCGTCGTTTTGCCCCTTATACGGAAGTATTGAAAAATATTCCTGAAAAACAAACAATTTTTATTAAAAAGAACCGCATCAATACAACGAGAGAAACAAGTTTTATGATGTATGATTTATTTTTACATGTCGTTGATACCGCAGTTTATTTAGCGGAAGGACCGCTCCATGTGGTGCAGTCAAAATTAGTGGAAGAAAAAGGTCATTTAAAACGAGCAATTTTACAATTAGAAACCGAACAGACAACGATTGTTTGTTCCATGGATTTACACTCTGGGGCCAATACAGAAACTTTTGAAGTCACCAGCCCCACAGGTACTTATCGCTTGGAAAATTTAACGCATTTGACCATCCAAACAGAAGAAGAATACCAAGTAAAAGAGATGGGGGATTGGACGCCAACATTGGAAAAAAGAGGTTTTTACCAAATGGTTACTGCTTTCATCCAGGCCATTCAAAAACCGCAAGAGCAAGAGTTAAAACAAGAAAAAGTCTATGAAAGTCATGCGTTATGTGAAGAAATGCTACGCCAACAACAACGGCATGTTCTTTAAAGAGGACTAGCAACTTTCTTTCTATCATGCTAGAATAAGACAGATATTTTGAAAAGAAAGGACTAACTTTCGTGAACACTAAAGCTATGTTAGAAACATTAAACGAAATTACTTTATTAGTAGATGAACCATTAAAAAACGTAACCTTTACCAAAACAGGCGGACCAGCTGATGTGTTGGCCTTACCCAAAACAAAAAAAGAAGTTGAAGAGATTGTGGCGTATTGCCGAGAACAAGGACTTTCATGGTTAGTATTAGGCAATGCTAGCAACTTGATTGTTCGTGATGGCGGTATTCGCGATGTCGTGATTATGCTAACAGAAATGAAAGAAATCAAAGTAGCCGGTACCACCATGATTGTGGATGCTGGTGCCAAGCTGATTGATACAACCTACGAAGCCTTAGCAGCTGATTTAACTGGTTTTGAATTTGCTTGTGGCATTCCGGGAAGTGTCGGTGGTGCTGTTTATATGAATGCTGGAGCATACGGCGGGGAAATTAAAGATGTTTTCCAATCTGCAGAAGTGCTGTTGGCAGATGGAACTATCCAAACAATGACGAAAGAAGACCTGAATTTCCGTTATCGTCATAGTGAAATTCAAGAATTACATTGTATTGTCTTGCAAGCAACATTTGCTTTAGAAAAAGGAAACCATGCAGAAATTAAAGCCCAAATGGATGAATTAACGGAACTTCGTGAACTGAAGCAACCGCTAGAGTATCCCTCTTGTGGCAGTGTCTTTAAACGCCCTGTTGGTCATTTTACAGGGAAATTAATCCAAGACGCTGGCTTACAAGGCTTAAAATGGGGCGGTGCTCAAATTTCCGAAAAGCATGCGGGATTTATTGTTAACATCGATCATGCAACCGCAACAGATTATGTGGAATTAATTGCACATATCCAAGAAGTGATTAAAGAAAAATTTGATGTTGAATTACAAACGGAAGTTCGAATTATTGGTGAAGAAGTCTGAAGACTATTTAATTTTTCAAATGAAGATTAAATATACTTGTATTATGATCATAGGGAGATTACAATGAATTTTATTTATAAAAAATGGCTACCTTCAGCCATAAATGGGCTTTTTTTATTTTTTATTTCGATAACATTAATAGGTGCTTTTCGCTCAGATAACTTAAAAATCAGTACTCTTACAAACCGTTTTTTTTTGATACTGTTAATAGCAATACTTGCGATAGTAGTACTTCTTTTTAGTAAACATGCTAAAAAGTGGATTGATAAATATCTGTTTGGTGTAAAAAAAATATTTATGGAAAATATAGGATTAATTACAGGCATTTATTTTATTTTTGGCTTTTGTTTACAAGTGTTTATCTTAACTAATATTTCCGCTCCTATTGGTTGGGATGTATCAGCTATTTTTAATGGTGTAAGTGCTTTGCCTGAAAATAAAGAAGTTATCAGTAATTACCTATCAATAAATCCTAATAATTCTTTTTTCTTTTTTTTGATGTATGGAATTTCTAAGGTGATGAATCTGTTTAATCATACTTGGGGATCGTCTTGGTTTGTCTGGCAGTTGTGGAATTTAATATTTATAGGTATTCTTCTAGGTATTTGTTATCTTTTAAAGCCCTCCTCTATTGTATTCTTAATAGCATGGACTATTATTATGGGAATTAAATTACTCACTACCGGAAAGCTTTATAAAAAAAATGTTTTATCATTTTTTGTAGCGATGTTTTTCTTTATAATAACTGTGGGATGTTTTTCAATTTTTCAGAAGCAGCAAACAATCGTTAATTATGATGCTGAGATGCAAAAACCGTGGACGCACTTTGTAATGATGGGTCTGACTGGATCTGGAGGATATAGTGAGAAAGATACAAGAAAAGTGAATAGCCTTCCTACATTAGAAAAGAAAAAGAAATATACAACTGAAACTATAAAGAAACGGTTGGAAGATTATGGGATGGTAGGTTACACTAAATTTCTTCTAGTAAAACATTTTAATAATACTGATCGTGGCGATTTTGGTTGGGGACGAGATGGTACACCACAAAATCCTACAAAACCTTCGAAAAGTGAATTTCAAACGAAGCTTAGAGATACCTACTATCAACAAGGAAAACGTACAAATAATCTTCGGTTTGTCATGCAAATACTGTGGATTGTAGTTTTACTAGGAATGTTGTTATCTTTTTTTGTTAAGGACATTCAAGGAGGTACACTATTAATAATAAAATTAACGATTATAGGAGCATTTCTATATTTGCTTTTATTTGAAGGTGGACGATCTAGATATTTAATTCAGTATTTACCATTCTTCTATCTTTTATCGGCAAATGGTTTGGCACGAATTAATGACATTGTTTCTATAAACGGAATAAAAAAATCATTTACATCAACGGACTATAGAGGCTCTTTGCCAATAAGGACTGATGAGTTGTAAAAAATCAATTTTAGATTCATCAGTTCTCTAAATTATAGAGATATTTTAGTAGAAAATAAAAAACAACGATACAGTTCCCATAAAAGGAACTATATTGTTGTTTTTTACTTATATTACTAATAGTTTTCGTTCGGTAATTCGTAAATTTTACTCGTCTTCTAAATTTTCCAATTCTACAACTTTAAAGTTTTTCCGCTCTAAATGTTCTACAATGGCTGTACACGTTTCGGCAGTTGTGCCGGCTGGTAAAGTAATAAGTGTGCGACGAACAAATTCTTCACTATCGACATCCAATGTAATACAGCTGGCGATGCTGCTATATTTGGCAATGATTTTTGAAATGGCTGCTAAGTCGCCTTGTTGACCAACTGAAGCAATTGTTAAAACGTAGCTCCCTTGTTTTACATTCCAAGATTGCGCTAAAATATTTAATAAGGTGCTGTGTGTTAAAATGCCGTAAAAATAATTATTTTCATCTAAAACAGCAATGTAAGGCAGTTCTTTAATAGTAAAAAATACCTTGAAAAATGAAGTGTTGACATAAATAAATTTTGTAGCATTTTTTAACAAATAGGTAACAGGTAAACTCATATCGCCACCGTTTGCTTTGTGGCGGTAAATATGCATTTTATAGATATTTCCTCGGAAAATTTTTCCAGATTCGTCTAAAATTGGGACACAACGGTAACCTGAGTCTTCTAAAATAGAAAGAGCTTCTTCTAGAGTACAAGATTCATTGACGGTTGTTAAATTATCTTTTTTAATAACTACAGATTTTAATAACATAAACAGGCCTCCTAAGGGTTCATTTTTAATAAATTTATCATATCATAACTTAGCAGAAAACAATAGCTGAGACCTCAGAATAAAAGCAATTTTGTTAAAATAAATAGAAAATAAAGAAAAATCAGATATTTTATAAAAGAAATCAAGCACGTATTCGCGATAATGGTAAAAAATTACGTAAGAATCGGCACAGCGCTTCTTTAAAAAGTAAATTAAACTTTGACAACTTTTTCGAATAATGGTACTGTTAAGAAGTAAATTTGTGAATAGAGGAGGTCGAAGAACATGGCAACAAAGAAAGCAGCTCTTGCTTGTTCCGTTTGTGGCTCTCGCAACTATTCTAAATCCGTTAGTGAAGGTAAACGTGGCGAACGCTTAGAAATCAATAAATTCTGTAAATATTGTAATCAATACACGTTACATAAAGAAACGAAATAGATTTAGAGGAGGGTATCAACATGAAATTTTTCCGCAGCGTTGCTGATGAGATGAAGCAAGTAACTTGGCCAACAAAAAAACAATTGCGTAAAGATACATTAGTTGTAATTGAAACATCTATTTTATTTGCAGCATTGTTCTTTATCATGGATACTGTTATCCAAACGGCATTTGGCTGGATTTTAAAATAATTAATTCTAGTATTTCCCGACGAGGGGTGCTATAATAGTATTCGAGAAAAAGCTTCGGGAAACTGAGCTTTTTTTATTTGCTCGAAAAAAATAAACTAAAACATTTAAAGGAGCCGAATCAGTAATGGAAACTTTTGAAAGAAATTGGTACGTATTGCACACCTATTCAGGCTATGAAAATAAAGTAAAAGCAAACATTGAATCACGTGCACAAAGCATGGGGATGGGCGAT
This sequence comes from Enterococcus sp. S183_ASV_20, assembly GCF_018919685.1. Taxonomy (NCBI): domain Bacteria; kingdom Bacillati; phylum Bacillota; class Bacilli; order Lactobacillales; family Enterococcaceae; genus Enterococcus; species Enterococcus sp. S183_ASV_20. The sequence continues at coordinate 609 of NZ_JAHLRI010000045.1, read as the reverse complement.
TATATTTTTCGTGTCGTTGTACCAGAAGAAACAGAAAAAGAAGTCAAAAATGGTAAAGAAAAAGAAATCGTTCATAAAACTTTCCCTGGTTATGTGTTAGTGGAAATGATTATGACCGATGATTCTTGGTATATTGTTCGTAACACGCCAGGCGTAACTGGTTTTGTAGGCTCACATGGTGCTGGTAGTAAACCCGCTCCTTTATTACAAGAAGAAATTAACCACATTTTACGTTCAATTGGCATGAGCACCCGTCAATCAGACTTAGAAGTAGCGCTAGGCGATACAGTGAAAATTATCGAAGGTGCCTTTTCTGGTCTTGAAGGTGTTGTGACAGAAATCGATGAAGAAAAACAAAAATTAAAAGTAAACATCGATATGTTTGGTCGTGAAACAAGTACAGAATTAGACTTTGAACAAGTCGATAACATTGATTAATAAACAAGCTGACAAACTATTGTTCAGCTGATTGATACAGATTGTAGGGTCTGGAAAAGCAGTCAACTGACTTCTTTTCCAAGCCCTTTTTTAGGGCTCTTTGTCAAATGATGTTGGTAAAGAGAAATCTTAGAATAATTGGAGATCAAGTGGATCAGTTCCTCTTGATCT
>NZ_JAHLRI010000044.1:0-17644 GCF_018919685.1 Enterococcus sp. S183_ASV_20 | reverse complement strand
GTTTCAGAATAATTGTCATAGATATGAATATCATAGATACTATCAGTACCCAGTTCGGCTTTTAATTGGTCTAGTACATTAAAAATGTAACGACTATTATAAGTGACAATCGAGATTGTTACCATTTCTTGCATGCTCATTTCTCCTTACTACTGAAACATCGTCTTAAAAAAAAAGCATATGTTTCACACATATACTTTTTTAAGTTTAATGGAATTATATCATAGGTTTACGCTCTCGCAAAGCAACCTAAAGATTTCTTTACTTTCTCTTAGAATGCTTGCCAAGTCGCTTTTTCATTTGCTCCTGACGATATTCACGATTCCCTAAAATCCGTAACAAATACATCAACGGTTGATGTCCTTCGCCAACTAGACCGATTAGTTCAATAAATAGTTCTAAGCCAATTAAACAAAAGACAATTAATAAAATTGATGCTACTGTACTTGAATAGCTGAACAATAAAGAGACAAAGGAAAAAACTAACGCTAATGCATAAATAGTCATGACCGCCCCTTTATGGGTAAAACCTAAAGATAACAAGCGGTGATGCAAATGCATTTTATCTGCTGAGGAAATGGGCTTCTTGTTCAATAGCCGTCGAATAATTGCATAAACCGTATCCGTAATTGGCACACCTAAAATCACCATTGGCGTAATTACCGTAATAAACGTAGCATTTTTCAAGCCCTGTAACGACATTACTGCAATCATAAACCCGAGGAATAACGCCCCGGTATCTCCTAGAAATATTTTAGCTGGATAAAAATTGTATGGGAAAAATCCCGCAATGCTCGCAACTAAAATAAAAATAACAATTGGAATATAGACCGTTTTAGCATGTAGGAAAAAATACCCTGTAATACCAATCGTGGTTAATCCAATAATGGATACGCCTGATGCTAAACCATCCAAACCATCAATTAAATTTACTGCATTTGTAATCGCTAAAATCCACAATAAAGTTAGTGGTAAACTAAACCAGCGTAAATCAATCATTCCAACGACTGGCAACGTCACAAAATCTATCCGAATTCCAGCAACAAAATAAATAACTAATGCTGCTAACAAAATACCGATTGTTTTTTTCATTGGAGTAATCTCTTTAATATCATCAATGAGGCCTGTCAAAACAACCATTCCACCAGCCAAAATAATCGGCCAAATATAATCTTGTGGGATAATCGAACGAAAAATCAATAAACATGAACTAGCAAAAGCAATATAGATTGCAAGTCCTCCTGCTGTAGGCATATTTTTGGTATTGATTCGTCGCTCTCCTGGTGCATCATAGGCGCCAATCCGAAACGCTAGAAGCTTAACAAGTGGTGTTAATAGCAAAGATAAGATAAATGTCATAAATAAACGTATCAAAACTTCATAAATAAATAGTGACATAGTCGAACCCACTTTCTTCTCGTTCAGGGTATATTATACCGTAAACTGAAGCATTTACAAGCTGAAACATGTGTTCTGGCAACGGTTTAGACTTTTTTAAAGAAATCTATTTATTTTTCTTTTTAAACCATCTAAACAAGCGTTGTTCAAAACTTGGTTGTTTTTTTCTTTATCTCCAGATAAGTATTCATCGACGACAGCGTTGACAATTGCTCCTAAAATAATAATCGTGGCAGCAAAATTCAGCCATAACATCAAGATGATAAAACTCCCGATGATTTGATAACTTGCGATTCTAGAACTAAAATATTTTACGTACAAACCAAAAATTTGTGATAATAGCATCCAACCGACTGTCGAAAAAATAGCCCCTGGCAAAATAGAACGTAACGATAATTTCCGATTAGGAACGACCGCATAAATCAAACACATAATCACTAATAAAACAACGGTCGTTAACGGCCATTTTAACGCTTGGAAAGTATCGATCACAGACGTTGAGTAATGGAAAATTGGTTGCAGTAATTCAATAATGTACTGACCCAGACCTAAAATTACTACTACACCAACAATCGCTACCATAAATAACAAAATAACTAAAAATGAGACCACTCTTACGAGAATAAAATTTTTCCTTTGTTCGACACCAAAAGCTTTATTCATCGCGTTTTGTAGTGCATTAATACTTTGACTGGCACTCCAAAATGCTGCTAAAGCGGAAACAGAAAGCAACCCGCCTGAACGTTGAGTCAATAGTGAACGAATCGCTGGTTCTAAGTTCTTATAAACATCTTTCGGAATCGCCTCTGCAATATAAGGCAACACAGAATTAGGGTCGATTCTTAAATAAGGTAAGACATTACCTACCGCAATCAGTAATGGAAACAGCGAGAGTAATAAATAATAGGCAACAACCACTGAGCTGTTGCCTATTTCGGCTGTGACCATGTGACTTTGCGTTGTCTCAATAAAACGCATCAAAGATTGATTCTTTTTGATGTTGTCGAGAAACTTCATCACACACTCTCCTTATTAATAAGTCAATTCTTCGCCTTGTGACGTTAAGATTCTTGGACCTTCTTTCGTAATCGCTAATGAATGTTCATATTGACAACTTAGACCGCCATCTTCAGTATAAGCAGTCCAACCATTTGGGTCCATTTTCATGCGCCAAGTTCCTGTGTTAACCATTGGCTCAATGGTAATAACCATTCCCTCTTTTAAACGTAGTCCTTTACCTGCTTCACCATAGTGAGGAATCATTGGACTTTCATGGATAGTTGGGCCAATGCCATGACCTACAAAGTCGCGAACTACCCCGTAGCCTTCTCCTTCTACATACGTTTGAATCGCATGACCAATATCGCCAATTCTATTTCCTACTTGTGCTTGTTCAATCCCAAGATATAGCGCTTTTTTGGTTACTTCCATCAAGCGATCAATTTCAGGTGTTGATTCACCCACGACATAAGACCAGCAAGAATCAGAGATTGCGCCCTTTAAGTCGACACACATATCTACTTTGATTAGGTCGCCATCTTTTAATACTTTTTTACGAGGAAATCCGTGGCAGATTTCGTCGTTGATACTACAACAAGTAGCATATTTGTAGCCTTCATAGCCAATTTGAGCCGCCACGCCACCATGACTTTCAATAAAGTCTCTCACAAATACTTCAATATCCCAGCTTGTAATGCCAGGTTTAATAAACGTCCGTAAATGACGGTGAACATCCGCTAATAATTCCCCTGATTCATCCATCATTTCAATTTCTCGTGGTGATTTTAATGTAATCATACTATCTCTCCTAAACTTGTTTCATTCAAATTATTTTATCACATTTTTGGCAAAAAAGATTGTTCAAACACCAATTTTCAAAAAGTCCCTTAATAAAAGCACTCGCTAGTCTTTTATAAGAAATGCGCATCTGCTATAATAAGTGACAGAATTGTATGAGGGGGAAGAAAGTTTATGACGTTAGCTAAAATTGTGTATGCAAGCATGACTGGGAATACAGAAGAAATTGCCGACATTGTTGCAGAAGCATTTGAAGATTTAGAATTAGAGGTCGAAATTGATGAGTGTACGCAAGTCGATGCCGCTGATTTTGAAGAGGCCGATATCTGTGTAGTAGCTACATATACGTATGGCGATGGCGATTTACCTGATGAAATTGTCGACTTTTATGAAGACTTACAAGAGATTGATTTATCAGGAAAAATCTACGGCGTTTGTGGTTCAGGAGACACGTTTTATGATGATTTTTGTAAATCGGTGGACGACTTCGAAGCAGTCTTTACTCAAATTGGGGCAAAAAAAGGCGCCGACAGCGTTAAAGTTGATCTAGCCGCTGAAGAAGACGACATCCAACGTTTAGAAGAATTTGCGAAAAAATTAGCAACTGCCGCAGAATAACTACGTTGAAATAAATAAAAAAACACCAGAGAAAAATGGCTAGTTTCCATTTTTCTCTGGTGTTTTGATATTCCTAATTTAAAAATAAAATACTGTAATTTAAAGCTGCCGCAAAAGTAACCCAAAGAATATAAGGAATCATCAACCAGCCACGCGTTATTAATTTATAACGCAAGTAGTCCCACTGTTGAACTATTAATAATAGCCATAACAATGAGATATCAATCACAGATAATAAATTATTTTGTAAAGAAAAAAAGAAAAATGTCCAGAAAAAGTTCGCAATAAATTGTAAAATAAATAGCGTAATCATCCGTTTTTTCTGTTGTTTATTTGGATGAACTAAGATGAAATAAAAAGTAATGCCCATAAAAATATACAACACCAACCACACCGGTCCAAATAACCAGCCTGGCGGAGCAAAACTTGGTAATCTCAACGCTTGATAATATTCTCTCGCATTTACTGAAAATAAGCCCGACAAGAGCCCTAGTCCGGTAATTCCTACAATACTTAGCCATAAACGCTTATCTTTCACTCGGTTCATGTTTTTTGCCCCTTTCTATTTCTCTTCTTTACTGTAGCATGGTTGCGAATAATCTACCATTAATACACTTAACAAAAAAAGACCGTTCTTTTAAGAAACAGTCTTTTGCTGTAACCTCACAGAAGCTATCAGCATGAGGTTACACTTTTTTTTAATTTTTATAGGTCAATATCAATTGGTTCATCTCGTTCAAGAATTGCTTCAATACTATCTTTCATTAAATGAATGATTTGTTCTTCTGAAGGATGGATAATTCCAGAAGTCATCAATGCAGCCACACCAGTAGCGACCACCCATGTTCCCATGTGTAAAGAGTCAATTTGAACATCGTTTAAATTAGCATACTCAGGATCAGCTTTTACCGCTTCAGTAAAATAGTGATAAGAGAATTCTTGCATTTTTTTGCCGCCACCATATTCTTCTAAATAAAGCGCACGGTATAACTTACTTTCACTTGTCGCAAAATGAATATAGTTTAAAGCCAAATCAACAATTGTATTCCCGGTATGTTTTACTGGAAAGACTTCTTTCGCTAAGTATTTATGAATTTTTTGGAATAAAGCATCGCGTAAATCATCCATGTTTTTAAATTCCAAATAAATCGGTTGGGTGGAACATTTCATTTTATTAGCAATATTACGTGCAGTGAACTTCGAAAATCCTTCAGTGGCGACTACTTCATAGGCAGCTGTTAAAATCTGCTCTTTCGTAATGGTTTTTTTTCTTGCCATAATCCCCTATCCCCTTTATTCATTCATATACAACGCTTCCAAATAAATGCTTATGGTTATTGTAACACGATTTTTCTATTATGCAAAATTAGAACAACTCTTTGTACAAAAGTTCACTGAGCGGGAGCACGACAACTTTTACCCCGACTTAAAATAACAGTTGATAAAGGCTTTATTTCGTTGAGTTCCCTGCTCTTCCGTGTTATGATATGAGCAGTCATTACCCATCAAAATGAAGGAGGAATCACGAATGACCTTAGAGAATTTTAATGAAAATCTAAAGAAATATGCACGTTTAATTGCTGAAACGGGTGTCAATGTTCAGGACAATCATACGGTTGTTTTACAAATCAGTGTTGATCAAGCGCCCCTTGCCCGCTTAATTACGGAAGAAGCTTATCGCTTAGGTGCGGCCGAAGTAATTGTTCAATGGAGCGACGAAACCATTCAACGTGAATTTTTAGCTCATGCTGCAACTGATCGTATTGAAAATGTTCCTCAATATAAAATTGATCAAACCGATGATTGGATTGCCAAAGGCGCAAGCCGAATTAGCGTGGTTTCTTCTAATCCTGATGCATTAGCTGGCGTGGATGCACAACGTGTAGCAGCTTTCCAAGCGGCTAATGGGAAAGCATTGGTCAACCTACGAAAAGCAACGCAAGCCAACAAAGTAAGTTGGACTGTTGTAGCGGCTGCTAGTGAAGGCTGGGCAGCTAAAGTCTTTCCAGAATTAGCAACAAGTGAAGAACAAGTTGATGCACTTTGGAATGAAATTTTCAAAACAACACGAATTTATGAAGAAAACCCAGTCATTGCTTGGGATATCCATGATAAAAAATTACAAGAAAAAGCGGCTGAATTAAACGAACAACAATTTACTGCTTTACACTACACAGCTCCTGGGACAGATTTAACGATTGGTTTGCCTAAAAACCATTTATGGGAAGGCGCTGGTAGTTATAACGCGCGTGGAGAAGAATTCATGGCTAATATGCCAACAGAAGAAGTTTTCACCGCCCCAGATAGTCGCCGCGTTGATGGTTATGTCTCTAGTACAAAACCACTAAGTTATGCTGGCACAATCATTTCGGGCATGAAATTTACATTTAAAGATGGAAAAGTTGTTGACTTCTCAGCTGAACAAGGTGAAGAAGCATTGAAAAATCTCTTAGCTATTGATGAAGGTGCCAAACACCTAGGGGAAGTTGCTTTAGTACCTGACCCTTCACCAATTTCACAATCCGGTTTGATTTTTTATAATACATTGTTCGATGAAAACGCCTCTAATCATTTAGCCTTTGGTTCGGCCTATGCCTTCAACTTACAAGGCGGCACGGAGATGAGCGAAGAAGAATTAGCTGAAGCTGGTTTAAATCGTAGCCAAACGCATGTGGACTTTATGGTAGGATCTGACAAAATGAATATTGACGGCATTAAAGAAGACGGGACGATTGTTCCTGTTTTTAGAAATGGCGATTGGGCATAAATTTAAAAAGAAGCAAGCCGTAAAAATAACGGCTTGCTTCTTTTTATTTCAAATAAAAAAAGGCTTCTCAGCCTTGATACGTTCCTTATTCAATCAGACACATGGCGGCACTTGCTTAGTCTTTCAAGCGTATTTTACGACTATTTATAGCCTTGTAAAAACACTGTTAAATCAAGAATATTATAATTTAATACTATATATTTTTTTACAACCTTTTACAACTTTTGCCCCTTTTTTGCCCCTCTATTAATAGCCTTAGCTTTTTGACTCTTTTTTTTTATTATATTTTTATAGTATGGTATAGTTTTTTTACAGCAGTTATTTACATTACTAAATTTATGAATAGATTGAAAGGAATGATTACAAATGAAGAAATCTCTTTCGCTGGTCTTTGCATTATTATTACTAACAGCTTGTACTAATGAAAATACGAAAACAGAAAATACAAAAGGGTCATCAACTACTGTCACTTCTACAGTAAAGAAATCATCTAATTATAGTATAAATGAAAAAAACATACTGTCCACTAACACAACAACTACTTCAACTGCTGACAGAAAATCATCCCAAACTGAAGAAGAACAATCACATACTGAGGATCCAGCTAGTTTGTCTTCTTTTGTTGGTGGCTGGGGTATTCCGCAAAGTGGTAATTTCTTTTTCATTAATCCTGATGGAAAAATGTCTGGATCTGGCCAGCCAAATGGAGTTATTCAGAGTCCTAATTTTCTAAGTAACGCTGACGGAAGCATTACAATGAATTTTATAATTAATAATACCTCTCTCTCATTTACAAAAAACTTAGATGGCACTTTATCTACTGAAAATCAAATCTATAGTTATCTTGGAAACATTACGCTAGAGCAATGGCTTGAACTTAAAAATAAAGGACAAATGTCATCTGAACAACAAACTGGAATCCTAGAAGCATCTTCTCAGACACCTTAAAAATATCCATCATGTTAATTTTTTAAGTCATCTTAGCTGACTCTATCTATTTTTATAATTATATATAGTATATATAGTTTTTTTCATACAACTAGCTGTTGATATTAATAAGTGATTTGTCGAAACAAGAACTATCTAATTACTTGTTTTTAATTAAAACTGGAATTTGAGGTGCTCTTAATTTATAATTAATGTACTGTATAAATATATTTTTGGTAATTTATAGGTTATTTTATTTAACTAGTAAGACTTTTTTCAAAAAAGCTTTTTTCTATTTAGCAAATATATGTTTGTTAGTATAATTTATGAAAAATTCAAAAATTTTTTCAAATTTCAAAACTAAGTAAATTTATATGGTTAAGAAATAAAACGATAGGAGAAAAAAATGAAATATTTTTTTAAAGAAAACAAAGGCTTAGCTATCTACAGCTTTTTGATGGTCTTTGCTACTTATGGTATTAAACTATTTAACAATACTTACGCTATTGATACTATGCACTTAATGACTAACTACAGAGGCTACTTAAAACATTGGGTTTCCATTGGTAGACCAGGATTAGTAGCTTTAAAGCTTTTAACATACAACTATGTAAATGTTTATTTTTTAAATTTGTTAGCTATTATTTTCTTTGCTATCGCCGCTATCTTGTTATGCTATTATGTTGATCTTTCAACTAAGCAGATTTATAACAAAAAGTATTTATATATTATCCCGAGTATTTTTCCAACCAGTCAATTATTTAGCGAACAATTTTACTTCGTCCTACAAAATTTTGAATTTTCATTAGGTATCTGTTTGGTTATACTTTCTCTCATTACTATTTACCATATTCCCAATAAAATTTTTAAATTATTTGGCTTTTTGTTATTGACGTTTACACTTACTATGTATCAATCATTCTTTGTATTTGCGTGTACCTTAATTTTATTCAAAATTTTAATGGCATTGTATTTTGCTCAGTTAAATGATCTTAAAATTTCTTTTAAAGACTATGCCTTCAAAATCGGCCATTTTATTCTACTAGCTATTTCATCTCTCGTTCTATCTCAACTAATGGCGATGTTAGCGAAAAAAGTTTTAAAAGTTGAAAGCTCCTATCTAGATAATATGATTCTTTGGGGCAAACGTCCCTTTATAGATTCTATCAACGATATTAAAGATTACGCCAAAGAACTATTCTTCCCTCCAGTCGGAGACACTTTTTTTACACCGCTGTTTTTGATATGTGTTCTTTTACTGGTCATTGTATTAATTAATATGTCCTATCTAAAACGCAAAAATGTTTTTTTCATCTTTATTACCTTGTTAGGTATTCTAATCACTCCACTCATGTTTACAATTTTAGGTGGAAAACGTCCAGCAATTAGAGGTGAAGTACCTAACTTCCCTGCTGTTTTAGCGTTATTACTCGTCTTTATTATGATTTACTGGGGATACAACTTTGTGCTTAAACATTTATTAATTGGTATAGTAATTCTCTTTACTTTTATTCAAGTTCGGGAAACAACCAACCTAGAATATTCTGAGTATCTAACAGCGGAAGAAGATTTACGTACTGCTGAAATGATTACAAATAACATTTATTCAATGGAAATTGAAAATCCTGAATCCTATAAACTTTTAATGTATGGAAATCGTTCTCCTCGGAATGTTTCGAATATAAAAGGTGAAACAAACGGTGTTTCATTATTTGAATTCATGCCTAACTCGGTGCATACTAGTTTAAATACTTTACTCTATATGAAAACATTTGGATTAAATTTTAATGATCCTACACCAGAAGATTTTGAAAAACACAAAGCTTTACAAGCGGAAATGAACGTCTGGCCTAGTAAAGATTCCATCAGAGTGGTAGATGATTGTATAATTGTTAATTTATCAAAATAAATTTCAAACTTCTGTTAATAAAAATAACCCTATTCTATCAGGAATAGGGTTATTTACATAAAATCATTTCACTACTGGAAACATTGCCTCTAGTCGAATATACCATGGCGAAGTTTTAGGCCAATCTTTTTTATAATATACCGGGATTTCTTTTCCATTGTTTTTACGATATAGCTCTTTAACAATATTAACTTCATCATTATGATATACTCGTCGTGTATTGACCCCATTACAAAACATCATTGTAGTTGCTGAGCCATTTATATCTAAAGCTCCAGTATTCGGATTAATTGGTCGTTCATATAAACATTGCATAGTTGTCAGTCCTCCATTATTAGTAATTTCTTCAGTACTTGCATCAATTTGTGCAAGTTTACCAGGATTTTGTTTGTTTATTGAATTATAAGTTGGTATTAACATATTAAAATAATTTTGATAGCCTGTCGCGGCATAGTCTGAATTTGCTCCACCTATGCGAAATAAGCCTTTACAGTATTCTTCAATTGAATTTGCACCTTCAACATTATATAAGCCATTTCTTTTTGATAATACAAATGCATATGCTTTAAAAAAATCGTTCATGGTTGCAAAATGAATATAATAACCACCTTCACCAACTGGTCTTGCTGATCCACGACTCATATTAATTCCTAAATCAGCTGGAACGCTAAAAGGTTCTGAAATTCCTGCCCAATTATTGTCTTTACTTCCAACAATTGAAATGCTTGGATCTCCCCAATGACTTTCAATAAACATTTGTGCAATCATAAAACTTGGCTTGATATTATATTTTTTTCCAGCAGAAATGATTAGACGAATATTTGATTCTGAAATGCTTTTTCCTGCATTTAATAAAGCTCCGCCTGTATAAATTCCACCATTGCCACCGTTATTACTAGAGTCTCTGCCAGATCCATCTAAATTAATTACTTCTCGTGGATTGATTCTCTGCCATTTACCACCACGCCATACTTCAAAATGAAGATGGATACCTGTGGCACCCCCAGTTGCTCCACATAATCCAAGAACCGTTTGATTTGTTACTTGTTGTCCTACTGATACATTTATAGTTGCTAAATGTCCATAATAGGTCCAGTAGTTATCCATATGTCTGATAACAATGTAATTACCACCAATTGGATGATTTGGTACTACCTCTTCTACTGTCCCAGATTTAGCTGAATAAACAGGTGGATTAGTACCTGCTTTTGGAGCTAAGTCAATGCCTCCGTGAATTCCTGCTTGCCCTCCGCTCAAATAATCAGGTTCATCCCATTCTTGAGTTGCTTGATAAGAAACAGCAAGAGGACTTAACCATGTGTCTGCCATAATTCCCCTCCTTAATATTCTGTCCATGCGTCCATGGAGAACATATGTCCTTATCTAAAGTCTACAACTAAATACACTTTTTTTTTGCTCAAACTTCTAGCCAACCTAATTGTCGTGCTAATTCCTCTAAGAATTCACTATCCCTTCTTTTAATCGTTGATAAACTTAAATAAGTTTCATAGGCCACAATTTCATTCTTTTTACGTGGATAGCCATTTTTATACTTAGAAATAAAAATATCACGTACATCCGATGTTGCATCTGATAAAACCTCTTCAACTGTATTTAAAAAAAACTTATGAAAAACTATTTGGTTCAAACTTATTTTTTCATTTGACTTTTCTTCAAAGTATAAAGAAAAAGAAGATTGGGGGTAAACTAATGCATCTTCATACTTTTTCAATTGTTTTTCTATTTTTTTATAATCACATAATAATTGACGAATATGTTTTTTTATTTCTGATTTCATACTACCACTCTCCTAATAAATTAATGTTTGCCCTGGATAAATCAAGTTAAGATTAGTTAACCTGTTTCGTTGTGCTAAAGCTTGGTATGTCGTACCAAGCTTAGATGCAATACTTGATAAATTATCACCGTATTGAACTGTGTAAACATTGCTTACTACTGATCCATTTACTTTCAAAGTTTGTCCAGGGTAAATAAGATTTGGATTAGCCAACCCATTTAGCGAAGCTAAGGTTTGATAGTCAGTACAGTATTGGTAAGCAATGCTGGATAATGTTTCACCATATTGCACTACGTGAGTAGATTCTGGTTGCTTATCGGGAACAATTGTTGCATCTGGCAATAATTCAATATCGCCTTTGCTAATCCATGACAGGATACCTTCTAACAATACTCTGCTTCCAGTTACTTCTTGCACTTTGTAGTTGTTTCCTTTTACCCAATCTGGAATAGCTTCACCAGTTGCCCATGCATCTACATTAAATTTCACTTTAACTGTGTCGCCGACTTTAACATCTGAATTCGGTATTTTTTCGATTTCTTCACCTGCATCTGTTGCTGGCGTGTCCGTTTCTGGTTTATTGGTATCTGTATAACCACTATCCGTAATTCCTGTTAAATCTACGTTACCATCTAAGCCGCCTGCAATATAAGTAGATGTAAATTGCCAAATTGCAATACCATCCATACTTGGAAAATAGTCATACAATGGACTTGGTGTTACTTCATAACTAGGATATGCAGCAATCCATAAAGAGTTAGGAAATTCTTTAATAATTTGCTGATAATCTACATATTGCAATGTAAAAGGTTTGTATGAATAATACATTGGCGTGTAACCTGCTTGTTTGATGCGGCGCATACCATACAAAATCGTTTCTGTATTTGCGTTTACATCAGAATTAGCGCCATGCTCAAAGTCTAAAGCAACAATGGAATTTTTAGGCGTTTGAATACGTGGTAAGAAGTAATCCATCGTTGTTTTCGCAATATCCATGTTTCCCCAAGTGTCATACCAAATATAGGTGTGTGCTCGTTTTCCTTGAGCAATGGCACTTGCTACTTGCGTTTTATAGGTATACTGCTCGTAAATACCACTAGCATTGTAGCCGCCAATTTGAGCGATAGCGAATTTATCATGTGCATAACCAAAACGCCCTTGATCACCTTGATAAATGGCCCAATCAACACCTTGATCACCCTTTGCAGCAAATACATTTAAAGGCATAAAAAATAGAGCGATTAACGCTCCCACTAAAATTTTCTTTTTCATTCGTTTACTCCTTGTCTTTTAAATTATATGCTGACACACCAGTTACTACTCCTAAAAAAGTTGCAATGGCATTGATAGTTAAAACAGCCATATCTGTTTGCTGCCATCCATAGGCTTTGCCTAGTGTGGCAACCAAAACAGAACTTGCAGGAAGCACAGTAAGCACTCCCCATTTAATGATTTTGTAATACTTGTCTGGTAATATCATTTTTTTGCTCCTTTCAATTCTATTATGTCATGTTCCGCTTCTTGCATTCGACCTTCTAATTTAAAGGTTCTTTCAATTACCCCATTATGTTTTTCTACTTTCTTTTCTAGCTGTTCAATCCTGTAAGCTGTCAAATTGGCACTAGCTACAACTCCAATAAATGCACCAAATGTACTGCCTACTAATCCTATTACAGCAACTACAATTTCATTTGACAAAACAATTCCTCCAATAATAAAAACCGCTTAGCTTTTTGCTAAACGGCTTCATTTTAAAATTCAATACCTATACTAATTCTGTAATACGCATCGACGATAATTGAGTATAGTCAAGTTGCTTATCTGCTGCTAATTCTAAACGAAACGCAAAATACTCGCCTTTTTTTAGTGTAACGTTTAAGTCAAAGGCTGCGACATTTTGATAATTCAAACCGCCAACAGCTCCGACTGCCGCTCCAATACCTAAGTCACTTGCCCCAGCATCTAGTCCCTTATCTATATGAGTATAAGCATATAGAACACCTCTCGAACCGCCAACTTGATATTTTACAGTTCCACTTACATTTAACTTGCAGTCTCTAAGCACTTTTGCTTGCCATCGACCACTATTCCATTCTAAGGGATTGCTTTTCATAGATAATCCAAGTCGATTACCTACGTTGCTAAATTCCGGCCCCAAACTGTACCTCGCTTTATTTTTGAATCCAGCATGATTAGTGCCAGGCAAATACCAAGCTTCAAAAGGTTGTTCTTTTTCCACAAGCATTTTATTCCATGGTGTCCAAGCCGCTGGACTACCTTGACGACTACGGGTGTATGTTGCACCTTTATACATATACGTTTGACTTACAAATGTATTATCAGCATAAACAACTAAAGCACCATAAGCTGCACCCGAATAAGGTCTGTTTGCTCCAGAAGCTCCAAAAACGGTGTAAATACCTGCATCTAGAATTTTATCCCAATCTTGCGAGTTAACAACTGTTTTTTTAGCAACAAACAATCCATTTTCTGCTTCAGTTTTGTTAATAAATAGATCAGTAGAATCCGTCTTGCTATATGCTCCCACTTGCTCAGCTGTCACTTGATGTGGATTTTCTTTATCGTCTACATGATCATTTAATTGTTTTGATTTAACAAACCCACTTTTTTCTAAAACGTTTTGGACATTAACACTAATTTCTAATTGAATAGCTGAATAGTCTATATCTAAATTAGCTGTTGTTACTCCATTCGATGGATCTGTATAATTAATTAGATATATAACCCCTTCGCTAGTAATGAAATTTTTGTCTGTTATTTGCGCTGATATATCTTTATACTCTCCAGCGCTTTCTTGGATTTGAGTTGCCCATGAATCTGTTAACTCAATGTAAGTAGAAACTTTAATTGTTTTGTTGTTTGGCGAAGTTGCTTTAGCACGTTCGCTAATAGTGAACGCTACAAAGCTATCTTTTAATAAAGATACCGCTTCTTCTTGATTTAATCCTTCGAAAATTTGAGGAATTAATTTTTTTGCAGCTTCTAAAGCATTGAATGAACCTAACTGTTGTGGGATAACTCCAGTTTGTGTTGAACCACTACTTACTCCAGAATCATCACGGCTTACTAATTTATTGTATTCTGCTTGAGAAACTTCATTCCATATATCTTTTGGTTTTTTTAGCGATTTAGCAGTTACATCCGTAAAATATTGATGCGCATTAGTTGCTGTATTACCTGCCGTTTTCCCAGAAAAATCCATAGGAATTTTTACATTTGTTGTTCCTGACAGTAATGATACACCTTCCGCTTTAGTCATACGATCGTTAAAATCAACCAGTAATCGAGTCGCTAATGTCGGTTGCGTTACTCCTTGAGTATCTGTTCTAGCTTGTACGATTTCAGGGTTACTATCACCTGCTTCACCGACCAACTTGTCAAAATCATTTCTTAGAGCATCGAATTCTTGTTTATTATTATTTGCCGTTGAAACTGCATTTCCTGCAATCGTAATTGCCGTATTAGCATTATCCATCGCTTGATTCGCCGTTGCATTTGCTTGAGCCCCTGCTTCTTCAGCAACTTTGATTGCCTCTTTACCAGCGGTATCAGCTATTTTCTTTGCATCATCAACACCGTTTTTTAATTCTTCTTGATACGCATCTACTTTTTCAGATGAAGCGTTTGATTGATCCAAGATAGCATTAATTTTAATTCGACCTTGATTCAGCGTATCTGTTTCTTTGATTTGTTCAATAGCCATATCCATCACTCCTATTCTGCATTAATGTATTCAATCGTGGCTTTTTGTAAAATACGATTTCCTATCTTGATGAATGGCGAACTATTATCAATCAGTTCTGCAAAATAATCATCTAACGTTTTACCTGATTCATCATTAATTATAAATTCTTCTTGTTTGCTAATTAGTTTTACTGTTAATCTCATTTAAAATTGTCCTCCTAATTGTGATTGTATAAAAACACGACAAATAACTTGCGCTTCGATTCGTGCAAGTTTGTTAGGTATTATCTTGATTGTATGATTACCTCTAGAGATTTTACCGCCACTAGTTTTCCTAAGGTAATTAACAATGTTTAGTCTTTGTTGGCTAGTATCGTGTACTGGAATGGTGGTACCATCTACAACTATATCAACACTAGTTGCGCTACTTGGTGCCTCATAAATTCCCCATTCTAATGGATGGCTATGATCAGGTAAAGTAATTTGGTGTGTATGTGCCGGTATTCTTACTTGGTGGCTATGGCTAGGAACTGATATGCTGTGAGTATGGTTTGGTATAGAAATATTAAAATTGTGACTATGGTTAGGTGTATTCACTGTGTGGGAATGTGCCGGTGTAGTCACATTATGAGTATGATTACCTGAGCTCGTCTTTGTGTACCAATCTGTTGATGCAGTCGACATTAGTCTAAATCTCATACCTGACCCCGCATCCATTTCTCGATAAAATGCACTTGATTCAGTGCTACCATTATTAGTTGCAACCAGGTGATTATGATCTCCACCTGCTGAACTTGTTTGTGAGCTTTGACCATTTACAGAACTGGATTGAATGCTACCTCCTCCTCCACCTGTGGTGGATCCACTAGAATAGCCTCCTCCAGCTGAACTTGAAACGACACTTCCGCCACCAGCTGAACTCGTTTGTGTTGAAGCTCCACCAGCTGAAGTACTTTTAACCGTAGCTCCGCCTCCTTTTACGGCTTTTGTGTAGCCACGATAGCGCTTAGTTTTAAAAGTCAGTTCTACAGTATTTACATGAAATACATCATCATCTAAGAAGAATTCAATTTCTGCTGGGTAGGCCTTTTCGCAGTTATCTTGATAACTATAGTTCAAAATATTCGTTGCACCTTGCGAGTATGTCTCATTTATTTCCTGTTTACGTTTCAAATCAGACATTGTCGTAGTAAAATCGTCAGATAAATTACCAAGCTCTAGCTGAATATCTTGTGGGGCACCGAATACATCCTGTTTTGTCTCTTTTTTAATACGTAAATTTATACTTCCAAAGTCATCTGTGTTAATCATAATCACAGTTCCTTGTCTTAACTTATCAATGCTTAAAGGTTCATCTGTTAATTTCAATAAATCAGCCGCAGTCACATCCCAAGAAATTTTAGGCTGTGCCCATTTTTTTAACATGTTGATTGCATTGTCTTTTAAAGCTTGCGGAACTGTGAATCGTTGGTCCACCCAAACATATTCAACTAAACCGTGATCTTTTATCGACTGTGAATCTTCTACATAAGGGACATTTTTATTCACTGATTTTATATTTATCTGATTGACGCCTTCACCAGCACCTAAAGGATAAACTCGATTAACTAAATTGTTAGGATCTCTTTCAATCTCAAAACCTTGCATGTTATATCCTTCTTGAATACGAGCAACAGGTTCTTTTGGTGGCTTCACTAAAGATAATTCGAATGGATAAACTTTGGTATTCCATTGCCACATGTAGTCTTCATCAAATGCTTGAGGAATACTAAACAAGGCATCAGCGAGACCATTTTCATTTTCCCATGCATAACTAAAATACCGAGTGAATTCACATTTTTTTAAAACCCAGTGTTTTGACCTTTGTTTATTCAAAAGATAGTTAATAACATCAACCGTTTTTCGATTCACTAGTTCATGATAACCAAAAAGAACTGTGTCTAGCAAAGTACACAGAGCTTCATTTGCCGTATACGTGATTGAATTGTTACTAGCATCTTTGCGAACCGTTGAAGGCATAACACGGTATAATCCTATATATTCATTTTCATTATCTGTTAGTTCAACCCATAACATTTCTTGCAAAAATTCATTTTTAGGATCATCCAACGGCATTGAAAATTCTAGATTCCCTATTTGGTTTTCAATTTTTTCATATCCAACATTATAAGCGTTATCTAAAACTGCCGTATATTCTCTTTTTAAATCCATTGCCATCAACATATTTTAGCAACACCTCCTATAAGAAACGATTTGGATATCGAATAGTTAGATTAAAAGTACTATCTTTCGCTTGGATGTATAGTGGCTCATTTGGATAAATATAAAAATCGTTCATAGGACGAATCATTGGCTTCCCGTTTTTCGTAATATTAAACTGTTCTGTATCAATCACTATTTCTGATTTATCAAAATCACCAATATCAATAGTATCACTTCTAGTTTTTATCCACACGCCTCTACCAGTACCTTTTATAGTAATAATCGGTTTTACTTTTAACCC
The DNA here is from genome assembly GCF_018919685.1 of Enterococcus sp. S183_ASV_20. Taxonomy (NCBI): domain Bacteria; kingdom Bacillati; phylum Bacillota; class Bacilli; order Lactobacillales; family Enterococcaceae; genus Enterococcus; species Enterococcus sp. S183_ASV_20. Next base: position 222 of record NZ_JAHLRI010000044.1, on the reverse strand, counting down.
TTCGACAGTTGGATATATTTCAATCGGCTTCACTTCTTGACCATTATCTCCCATTAGATAGGAACGGTTTTGAAAAGTAATCATGGTTGAACCCCAATACGCCCCACCTTCAATAACAATAGGTAAGTCAACAGCCCCTGATCCAGTATTACCCATAAGATAGTTAGCCTGAAACGTTATTTCTGTTGAACCCCACATAACACTAGTAGCATCGCTTCGAGT
>NZ_JAHLRI010000043.1:0-17804 GCF_018919685.1 Enterococcus sp. S183_ASV_20 | reverse complement strand
CCTATGATATGAACGCTTTGGTTCGCATATTTATCTCCCATACCGATATTAACGATTCCAGGAGCTGTATTCATAATTCCATTAAACACGCCATGTTTTCCTGATTCAGCTGCTGGTTTTACCCTTGCCGTGTAATCATATTGTTTTTCATCTAAAATTACATCATACTGTTTTCCACCACTAGATGTAAATCGTCCAGTGTAATCAGCATTAATATCAAACACACCTACTCCGATATCAACACCTGGAATCGTTAATAAAGAAGACCATTGCCATGCCGCATAACCTTCATTTTTGTGCCATAACTGATCTGCAGTCGGTTCAAAAGGATACTGAGCAATCCAAATATTTTCAGTCCCTAGTTGTGTAGGCGATAAAACTCCTTCTGTAAACCAGGCTGCCATTGAATAATGTAATACATTCGTAAAGCCTCTTGCTTTTAATTGATTAGCAAAAGCAATTGAATTAGCTGTCAATTGTCCATTATTCATGCTACCTTCTTCTGCATCATTAATCATTAAAGTATCTTTTGGTAATCCAGTATTAATTGCTGTATCGGCAAAGTAGTTTGCTTCTTTTATTGCCTGATCTTTTGTTGTAAAGTGACTATAGTGATAGGCGGATACTTTTATTCCCACTGCATTTGCATTTTGAACTTGTGCAAATCTTTCTGGATTTTGATAAGTTGTCGCTTCGGTCATTTTAACGACCACTCCGCCTATCCCATAACTTTTCATAGTTTGATAATTTGCTACACTTAAACTACCATTCCAAGAAGATACATCGATAAAGTTTTTAGGCGGACGATTTGCCTCTGTTATGCTAATAGGATCACCGTAGGCATATGCGGCTCTTTTTCTTCTCGTTCCTTTCATTCCTGATCCCATAGGTTTGTTCATATCCTCTGTTATTACGATTTCGTCTTCATCTTTCTTATTAGCTTCTGAAGAACTAGTCGTTTCCGAAGTTTCTTCAGTATCTGTTGATTGCCTAGTGTCTGTAGCACCACTCGTGTCCAAACTATTTTTTGTTTCCGAAGGAACTGATGATAAGGTGCTAGAAGAACTTTCTGTCGAAGTTTCCTCACTAGATGACGTAGAGTTTAGTGTTTCTGCTGTATCCGCAGAAATTACTTCTTCTGCACTTTCACTACTTGATGCATCGATTGCATACACTATTGATGAACTAGGAACCAATGTTGTCAGCATTAGCATTGTAATAACAGATATTTTATTTATTCTCTTCATTATTTATTTAACCCTTCTTTTTACGTATTCTTTACAATTAATCCTCATTTAATTATAGTATGTAAATTTTACTTGAAACCAACAATTTTTTACTTTTCAAATTGAAATTTCTCAAAACTGATTAGAATGAGCACTAGTTTCAAATAATTTTCTAATAAATTTTAGCTTACGTCAAGAAAATCTTGCTAACTTTTTTTTACTATTTTGTTTCTAAACTTTATCTTTTTATTACATTGATTGTGTTATTTATTTTTTTACAACAAAATGCTGAACGCTATTTATAGATAACGTTCAGCCTCAGTATAAATAATTGAAGTTTTTAAAGATATTCTGTATACGATTTTTTAGTATCAACAATTAGCGCTTCATGATGAGGTTGACGATCTTCCTCTGGTGGCAATTGCATATAATCCCCAAAAACCTGTGTTAAGTAGCGCTTGTAGCCCACTGGTATTGGCATTTTTGTATCTTCAAATGGAACAAAAATAGCAGATTTAAAATCTTCTAAATGATAAATATTGCCCATGTAGCGTGGTCCGACACACAATTCTGTGACATAAGGAGTTGAACCAAAGGAATACTTGGTCATTCTTTTTTCAGCGAAGCGCCAAATATGATAGCGAATTTTGCTTGAAGAAAAAATCCCTAATAAAACCTTGCTTCCTGTAGCCATCAGACCACCATGTTTTTCTGGAACAACTTGCGAACAAAATAACGCATAAATCAGTGCCCAAAACTTTTGAATTTTTCTTCGCAATTTCCCTTCTGGCGCACCATCTAACGGAAAAATATCAATTGGTAAACCATGAGGGATATCTAAATCCTCTTGATAGGGTTTAATAAAAGTAGTGGCAGTATCCCTAATAGTTATAAATGAATTATGATCATTATATGTTTTAGAAGCAACTAATAATGGATATCTATTTATGTCTGCTTTCTGCGGCCATAGCTTTTTTAATTTTTCATAGTCTGGTCGTGGCATAAAAAAATCCAAATCATCATCCCACGGAATAAATCCTTGACTGCGTACAGCACCAATGCAACCACCGCCACAGAAATAACATAATAAATTATTTTCTTGACAAAATTGAACAAAATATTTGGACATAGTTAATGTTACAGCCTGTATTTCTTTTAAATCTGTCTGGGTCATCTCTTGCATAATTTTACCTCAATCTTAATCATTATCTTTCCTTAAAAACTTCTCATAAAATTTACCTCGTAAATTATTCGGCATCAAACTTACGACAACATGTGCACTGGAACTCACAAAAAAATCTTTAAAACTACCAAGTCCTGCTTGATAGATTGCTTTGCGTCCTTTTAGTCCTGACTTAAAATACTGCCAACCACCACGCCGTGCGTACATATCACTACCTGTTCGAGCATAGACTAAATGTTCAGAAAGGTTCTGTGCTTCCTTTCCTTTTTTCAATAACCGCACCCACAAATAATAATCTTCAAATCCTGACATTGGCAGATAGTTACCGACCTCTAAAATGTCTGACTTCTTATACATGACAGTCATATGATTAAACGGGTTTCTTCTTTTGGAAAATTCACGAATATCCTCATTAGAATGGGGAAGGTTACGATAACCCAAAACATTTTCTATGTTCCCGTCAAATTCGATAATGTTAGAACCGGTAATGACCAAGTTAGGATTTTTTTGAAATAATTGCCACTGCTTTTCAATCCGATCCGTCTTCATAATATCATCTGCATCCATTCGTGCAATCAGTTCATTACGACAAGCTTTAACCCCTTCTGCCAACGCTTTACCTAAACCAACATTTTTTTCTAGAGGTAAAACATGAAGCACTTCTGGATACGTTTCTTTATATTTATCTACAATGACTGTCATTTCTTCAGTTACAGGACCATCTTCTACTAATACTATTTCATCGACTTTTACAGTTTGATTAAAAATACTGTCTAAACATGCAATAACATATTCAGGACGCTCCTTTATATAAATGGAAAGTAAGACACTTACTGGTACCTTTTCCATTTCTTCACCCCTATTTCTTTTTTCATCCACGCTTGTATATTTTTACATAGAATACCTGATTTTTCAAGCTTTGTTAGAAGTCTCTCTTTTTTTCAAAAAAAAGAGAAGCCATAGCTCCTCTTAACGGTAAATTCTAATAGCATTCTCTTTACAATAATCCATCGTCAATTCTTCACGTTCTTCAGACTCATCCAATCCTCTTGATGATACTTTATCAAAGAGAATTTTGATGGTTTGAAGCAGAATTTTCATATCCAACAGTAATGAATAATTCTTGATGTACAGTAAATCAAAGTTCAATTTACTATTGTAGTCAGAAGCATACTTCCCATAAACTTGGGCATAGCCAGTAATCCCCGCACGTACATTGTGACGTAAATAGTAATTCGGGTTTTCCTGATTAAATTGATCAACAAAGAATGGTCGTTCAGGACGTGGTCCGACAATGGACATATCCCCGCGAATAACATTGATTAGTTGTGGCAACTCATCAATACGTAAAGCGCGCAAGTATTTACCAACTGTAGTGACGCGACTGTCGTTACTTGTAGATAAGACTGGACCTGATTTTGCTTCCGCTGTTGCCGACATCGTTCTAAATTTTAAAATCGAGAACTCACGTTGATCTAATGTAATCCGAGTTTGTTTGTAAATCACTGGTCCCGGTGAGGTTGCTTTGACTAAAATCGCTGCAATAAGCATTAAGGGTGAGGTAATCACAAATAGGCAAACAGAGACTAAAATATCGAATAAACGTTTAATAAAATTCTCTTCTGGTTGAATTTCAAAATTTGAGACTTCGATAATACTTTCATCTTCAAAGTTCATCATGTTTGGTTTTAACATAATTAGATTTTCAAAACTTGTATCTAAAAAGATTTTTTTCTTGTGTTTGACAATTAATTGATACAATTTTACTTTTTCGTTCTCATCAACATTACTTGAAATATAAACAATATCGATTTCATCGATAATTTTTTTTAAGTTTTCATAGTAATTGCTGACAACAACGCTCGTTACTTTATGCTTGTTATTTTTATCAGACATAAAGTTTTGAATTGACCGCATAACTTGATTTTCTTTACCTAGTAAAACAACTTTTCGCTCATTGCTGACCTTTAAGTAAAGATAATAAACAAGAATTCGCCAAAGACTTAGAACAATAATTCCGATTATAAAGGAATATCCTAAAACAGAACGCGGGAACGTAAACCAACGTCCGGCAAATGTCACAATCATAATCGTTAAAGTCATTAAAATTTGACCAATCACCGTGACAAAAATGATGTCACTAATTTTGCGATTATAAAAAATATACGCACCTAACAACAAATTCAAAAAGATAAAAAAGATTGAAATGTAAATTGCAGATTTTTCATAAGCCACAAAGTTAAATGAAGGAATTTCTCGGCCAAATTTCACCATAAACCCTAAGATGATTGATAAATTATAGAGCAAAACGTCTGCTAAAATAATTACAATTCGTCTTGCATTACTCCATTCACTTTTTGATGTCATTAAAAACTTCCTCTCTTCACTTCCAGTAATTACATTATTTGTAATAACATGCAACCCCTATATTACCATAATGTCAGCGGACAAGAAAGTTCTATAGGATGAAAATTATCTGCGATGTCTTTGGACACGACTTAATTCTTCAGGTTGGTCCCAGCCCTCTTCGTCAACAGGTGCTATCGGGCGCTCTTCATTGCTAACAGGACTTGTTTGTTTCATTCGTTTTCTTCTTTTAGGCGTCGTTGGTCTTTCATGTCTTCCTCGTTTTTTCTCTGGCCGGAAGTAGAAGGCTAGCCCAAGGAAACTATAAACAATCGGCATCCAATGAGGCGCTAATAAAATATCTTCCATAAATGAATGAATCCAGATTAAAAGGAAGCCTAAAAGTAAACTAACTTGCAAACGATCCAATGTTTTTTTGCGGAAACCAATCAATAAAATCATACTGACTAAAAAACCAAATAAAATCAGATAGCCGATGACACCAAAATTACTTAACGTAAATAGAAAAGCATTATGTGTCCCCAGCGGTTTCCATGAGGCCACAAAAGGCTCCATACCGACTTTAATATGTTGAGGATCAGATAACCATTTAGCAAAAAACTCATGCCAAATTCGTTCTCTTCCTGTAAATAAATCCACAGTATCCGATTCCGCACATAAGTAAAATAACAATGGTCCCAATGCAGCTACTCCGACAAAACCAAACAGGCAAACTTTCGAACGTTGCAAGAAACGTTTTGGTAAAAGATTATCCACCAGAATAAAACCAACTAAAATGGCAAAAGAGGTTTTTGATTGACTGACCCATGTACCTAAAACACCACCAATGTATACAGGTAAAAGCAGCAGGTTAAAAACCTTATTTCTATATGCTTTGATCAAACTACTGGCCATCATTGTTGAAAACATCAATGTTGCACCAATCGTATTGGTATTAATCCAAATACTTTCTAGTTTATTTGATTCTTTAAAAATTTCGTCTGCTGGAATCAACTGAGGCAACTCCACGGACATCCGATACAAAGTCGCACTCAAAGCAACTAAAGAGACAATTAATAAAAGCGTTTGATCCACACGGTCAAAGACACAAACTTTAAAACAAAGGACCAACAAAATAATTAAAGGAATCATTGTATCTGTTTGCATTGTGCTATGACGGATTGATTCCGTAAAGTGAAACAAGAGCCAGGTGGCTAACGCCAACGCAACGGTTAGCCAGTCAATAAATTTTAATTTCGTACAATTTAATAGCAGTACAAGTATTACTGCTATTAATAATAAAATTGAACTATTGGCATACATATATTTTGTGACTGGCGCATCAATTCCTACGACCCACATCGTATACGAGCCGATCATTGTAACTAATAAAATAAGTCGACCGATTCTATTCAATACTTTTCCCATATTCAAACCTCATTCCATGAATGAATCACTAGTCGTTTATTCGATAAATATATGCCCCGTTCTGATCAGGTCCATATAATTTTTCAAAATGAATCGTTGGTGTGTCTAACGGTTCTAATGGTTTATAAACGACCGCATATTTAATCCCATATTCTTTTAATTTTTCTGGAGATAAACGAGCAATAATCGCATCTTTTTGCATCAACTCTAAAACAGGGGCCTGATTTCCTACTTCAACATTGATGTGCGCATAGCGATTATAAATAAATGTGTCTTTTCCTTTTGGATCTAATGGTTTCCAAGCCTCTAAGTCAGGCGTAAAAGCAACACCGTTAAATGTATGCACACCTAACATTGGCAAATAGCCATACATCAAGCGTTCGCCCACCCACAATTGGTTGGGGTCTTTTTTGTTAATTTCTTCCACTTCTACCGCTAATTTTTTACCATAGACAGCAGAAACGCCTCGAGAAATTGGATTAACAAAGGCACCAGAAACCATAATGATTCCTAATAAGACAAGGACAAATAACGTGCGCCAACGTTTAAATAAAGCAACAATTAAAACGGTAGCGACAACTAAGACACCAATGATGTCCATTCGTGTAACGTATAACCGTAAATTGCCCGTATATAAAACAAAGAAATACAGAACAACATTTAGTCCTAGCGCCCCTAACCAGGCCATCATTGGAATTTTTGCTTGGCGATTCCATAAATAATCGATGAACCATAAACTTAACAACACAGCGGCAAACCCAAAGGATAACATCGCCCGTTGTTCTGGCACATAAGACCACAATGTCAACTTAGCAAAAATTGTTGGAAATTGAACGCTCATCCAAACTAAGTTAAATAAACAATACACGAATAAGACAAAACCGTAAATGTTTTCTTTGATTTTTTTATAAAAAATAAATGGTGAGAGCGGCAAAATAACAAAAAATAATTGATAAAAACTACTGATTTCCGAATTATTTGAATATGGAACATCTTGAAACGGCATTTTCCAATTTGTTAAAAATAACAAAATATCGCGTTTAGGCATATCTCCACCTAAACTTACCCGTTTTCCTGGATAAGCGGTATCCATTACTGCTTTTAAGGAATCCAATGAGCCATATAGCGATCCGCCAACAATAATCGCCGTAATCAAGAGTGCCCCACCTATCAGGACCCCATCCCACTTATCCAACTTAATTTTTTCACGAAATTCTAAAAAGAATAAAATTAAAAATAATAAAATCAAATAACCAAGTGGTACTTGTAACGCAGGATAAATAACTAAAACAAATCCTGAAGCCATAATAACAGCCGTTATCGCACAAATGACACGACGTCGAACACTACTATGATAATAGAAATAATTATAAATTCCCACTAAAAAACCTAAGCCAAAAAATACTAAATCTCCAACTGGCGAGACAAACCACCATTGAAGGGCCGAAGAAAACGGAATCCAAACACTTGCTAACAAAGCTAAATATTTATTCCGCCGTGTGACGATCAAGCCAATTTCAAAAGAAAATAAAATTAAGCCAATTAATTTAAGATTCCAATACCATGATAAGCCATACTCTTTGCCTAATAGTACATAGCCCCACGTAAAAGGTTTCGCTAACGTGGCCAAATTCCACGCTGGCGAATTATAGCCTACCACCATGTCTTGACCATTTAACGTAATCACATCATTATGTGTTTTCAAACCCGTTTGTGTTTGCGACAGACTAAATGGGGTTTGCACGAGCCATTCATCCGAGCGAACACCTCTTGGTTCACCAGCAATTAATGAACTTTTTTGACCATCTGCATATTCAGAAACATACGCATCCCACATGTTTAATGAACTACCATGGACTTTAAAGGCTACCAGTAAAATAAAAATGACTGCCGCTAGCAGATAGCGCCAGCGTAACAAATGATCAACCAAGCGAGCGCTCTGCTCAGCTTGGTTGCGTAATGGTTGTTTTTCTTTTCTTGTAGTTAGTTGTTGTTCCATCTTTTCGCTCCATTTCGTCATCCGCAATTGCATCTAGTCAATTCGTAATGAAAAGTTGGGAATATCCCTTGTCAGATTAGGATTATAAAATGGATCATTTTCAATTAAAGGTCCCCATTTTTCTTCCATCATCACTTTTTCTTGTTCAAAACGTTTTTTCTTTTTGCCTTTATCATCATATCCACGAGTTTGAGATTCAAAATGATAAAGCTCTGCTTCATGAAGCCAGACATTGTCACGTCCTAAAGCTTGGACTTTCAAGCATAAATCAACATCATTGAAAGCTACGGTAAACGCTTCTTCAAAACCACCAACTGCATCAAAATCTGCTTTTTTCATAAGTAAGCATGCGGCAGTTACTGCTGAATAATTAACATTAATAGCTAACCGACCAAAATAGCCTAAGTCACCATGGGGATAACCATAATGACCATGTCCAGCGACACCACCTAATCCTAAAATAACGCCTGCGTGTTGGACCGTATTATTTGGATACAATAATTTCGCACCTACACAGCCAATCCGTTCTTGCTGAGCAAATGAAACCATCAAAGTTAACCAATTCTCTGTAATCACTTCGGTATCATTATTTAAAAATAATAAATACTCTCCGTGCGCTTTTTTCGCTGCACGATTGTTAATAGTTGAGAAATTGAACGGAATATCGATTGATTCAACGAAAAAGCGGCCAGGTAATTGTTGTTCAAATTCTGCATACAATTCGTGCATTTTTGGATCTGTACTTCCATTATCAGCCATAATAATCTCGTAATTTTGGTAGGTTGTTTTTTCAATAATCGATGAAACACAACGTTGTACGTCTTTGTAGCCATTTTTAGTTGGAATAATAATTGAGACTAACTTTTCAGATTCAATGTCATAATAAACATCGTATAAGCCATTCGCCGCCCCATGCGTTGCATGACCATTAATACCTCGACGAACGAGCGCATCTTGCACGGCTCTTAGCCCCGCTTCAAAAGCATAACCTTTGGAGCCCTGATCCACTGCTGTTGAGGTTGGCAGCATCCGCCAATAGTAAAGAACTTTTGGAATATGTGTGATGCGTTCTTTTGTCGTTTTTTCAGTAAATCTTAAGACTAAATCGTAGTCTTGAGAACCTTCGTAACCTTTTCGAAAGCCGCCAATTTCTTCTAGAATACTCCGACGATACACGCCTAAATGCGAAATGTAATTCGTTCCTAAAAGTAAATCAGGTGACCAATCTGGTTTAAAGGCTGGATCAGAACGATTTCCATCCATGTCAATCTTATCTTCATCACTATAAATTAAATCCAGTTCTGGGTTTTCATTAAGCACTTTAACCACTTCATAAAAAGCATTGATCGCTAATTCATCATCGTTGTCTAGTAAGGCGACAAATTCTCCGGTAGCAATCGCTAAAGCAGAGTTGGTTGCTTCGGAAATATGACCATTTTGTTCACGAAAGACGACCCGAATTCGCTCATCCAATTGCTGGTACTCTGTTAAAATCTTTTTGACATTGGGATCTGTTGAGGCGTCATCGGCCATACATAATTCCCAATTAGTATAGACTTGATTCAAAATAGAATCAATGCACAACCGAAGCCATTTTTCTTCAACATTATACACTGGCATCGCAATGGAAATTTTAGGTTGATAATGAAATGTTGCGATTTCTTGTGTCATTGCTTCTATGTCTAGCACTTCATTTCTAGCTAACCAGTTAGGGTACGAAGCTTGATTTCTCAGTTTCTCAATTTTCGCTCGTTGAATGGTATGAGAAATACCATTTTTAGCCATATATTTAAATCCTTTTTTGGCTTTTATCCAGAGACGAGTCACTTTATCTTCTGTCCCTGGAATCACTGGATATTTTTTATTCAAGGGAAAATCCACCGTTACAACATGTGCTGATGATTGAAAATGAAAAGGGAGTACTTTTTTTTGTTTAATTCCTTCAAGTGTAACAACAAAGCCAGCTTCAATCGCAGGCTCTGTTTGATAAATTTGATTAACATCTTCACGTAAAACGCGCTGAATGTTATAAGCGGACACTTGGTTTTCATTATTAATTGTGAAAGTTGGGCTTTCTTTAGTGATTGTATCCAACGCCCAACCTGTAATGGTTAAATTATTTGTTGTTTTGTCGCGATAGATACTATCAAAGATCACCTTAATGTCTTCATTCATGTGCATTCTCCTTATAGATGTTTCGGATTTCGGTAGGGATCAACTAAAGTTTCCGCGGTCCATTTTTCCGCAAGTTCTTTATAAGATCCTTTTTTATCATGGTTTTGCATTTTTTCGTCTGCTTTCAAAATTGCATAGGACACATATACATTTCGTTTACCAGCGCTAGCAAATTGTAACGATAAATCGACACCCATCCACTCTTTTCCTAAGCTTTCGTTAATTCCTTCTAAATTTAGGTAAAGTTGTTTGTTGAATAGTAAGCAGTCTTCAGTTGCTGCTTGAATATTTCTTGGTAAAGCAATTCTGTAATAGTAACCTAAGCTTTTACCAGGGGTGCCTTTTTCGGGATAAAGTAATCGACCTTTGTCTGTATCAACTGATACTCCCACCGTTTCCACGCGATAGCGTGCGTCAACTACGCGGCCAGTCACTAAACCAGAGGTCTCTTGTTGACCAATGTTCATTAACTCTTTTAACCAATCATTTTTCGTTGGTACCAATCCAGCATTTAATAAAGCCACATATTCTCCCTTAGCAGCTTGAATCATGCCATGACGAGTTTCTGTTGAAACATAACGAAGACGGTCATTTTGGATATTTATTTGATTCTCGAAGCGTGCAGGCAATAGAATTTCATAATTTGTATAGGCAGTTTTTTCTAATAATTGACGTAAGTAACTACTCATATTCTCTGTATCATTCGTAATAATCAATGATACCATCGGCACATGATCATAAAGATAGTTAATTTTATAGGAACCATAAAATTCGGCAATCTCTACTTGTGCTTTTAAGCCACGGCGTTCCGTTGCCGCTTGGACCGCTTTTTGACCAGCTACATAGGCGTAACCTTTGCTTTCAGGGTTTAGAGCAGTCGATGATTCAATGGCACGCCAATGATACATCATACCAGGAATATGCTTGATTTTCGTTGCTTGTTCCGTTGCTCGTAATACGAAATCATAGTCTTGAGCGCCGTTATATGCTGAGTTCAATCCGCCTACTTTTTCTAATAAATCACGTTTCACAACAACAAAGTGTGTAATGTAATTATGGTTTAAAATCAGTTCTGGATTCCAGTCCGATTTGTAAAACGCGTTGAAGCGACGACCATTTTCTGTAATTTTATCTTCATCAGTATAAAGAAAATCAATCGTTGGGTCTGTATTTAAAGCTTTGACCACTTCATATAATGCTTGTGGCGCTAATTCATCATCGTTATCCATGAAACCAACAAAATCGCCAGTAGCAATCGACAAAGCTGAGTTAGTTGCTTCTGAAATATGTCCGTTTTCTTCGCGATAAATAACTTTGATTCGTTGATCTAGTTCTTTATATTTTTCTAGCATGGGCTTAATATGTTCGCTTGGCGATGCATCATCTGCTAAACATAACTCCCAATTTTCATAGTACTGATTTTGTAAAGAAGAGACACATGCTGCAAGCCATTTTTCTTCGACATTATAAACAGGCACAGCGACAGAAATTTTAGGCTGAAATTGGAACGTTTTAATTTCCGCTAAAACTGCCTCCACGTCAACAGGGGATTCTGCTTTTTCTTGTCGTTTAAAGTACCACTTCACTGAGCCCATCAAACCACGTGTCTGAATCGAACGCCATGCTCGATCAAATTTCGTGCCCGGTTGAACCATGTTTGGACGCTCCACCACGTATTGAACCTTCTGGCCTGATTTGGTATCAATGTTTAACGTGTAGGCTGGTAAATCTTCTGGATCTTTAATCGTAATGACAAAACCATAATCTTGATCGCCTTCTAATTCAAACATATCAATAACATCCCGACGATATTCTGTTTCCACCGTATAAGTGACTGATTCACTAGCTTCTGCAATACTGAATCTTAGCGGATAATTTGTTTGTTTGTCATACGCCCACCCTCTGATAACAGAAACGTTATTTTCTACATCGCGAGCAATATCATCGATGGTTAAGTTAATCATTTTATCAAATTTAGTTAACGTGATTCGTTTATATTTTCCAGTAGGCATAGGGGCTGTCTCCGTCTGTTTATTCATTTCTTCTAAAAATTGATTTCTTTCATCTAACAATGCATGAATAAAGGTATTTTCACGTTCTGAATAGTTGCCTTCAAAGAAATAATCAATGTCTACTGTCAGGTCTTTGCCTGCCATTTGTGCATCGGTTACTTCGATTACAGGGACTTGCGTATCTAAGAAATAATAGATATTCTCTTGTACCAGAAAAGCATTCGTGGCTGCGACTGGGACTGTCTCCCCGTCTATCGTCATGGATAATTTGACAATTGCCCCCGTTAAACTTGGGAATAATTTTATCAGTTGGACGTCTTCTGGTATCTTCAGTTGGAACTGTTTTGTTTCAGGTTTTTGTAAATCAACTGGTTGATCCAACTCAGTCTCTTTTTCTTCGCCGCAATTAATTAAAATATGAACGTTTTTTTCATTGTATGAATTTACTGGTGTCACTCGCTCTGGCTGTTCTACTGGTTCAGCAGTCAAGGCAAAAAAGTACTGATACACTTCGCCAAAGGGACGCGCTTTAAAAGCTGCTTGTACTTCTACAGGTAACGCTTCATACGTCGTAGGAATTTCGTTGTAGCCAACTTGATTAAATGTAAAATCTTCTTTGGCAATGTATAAACCAACTTCTGCAAAAACTTTTTCAAATCCTTCTTGTAAATAGAATGATTTATGCGTAGCATCCAACAGCCCAGTTTCATTCCACGTTAAACGATTATTAAATAAATCAATTAAGACAGAATTATGCGCCAAATTAGGGAAAGTGATTAAGATTTGACCGCCTGGTTTTAAAAACGGTTTGACTTTTGCTAAGGCGCTTTGAGGATTCATTAAATGTTCCAACACATCTGCAAAAACGATATAATCAAACGTCTTACCAGCAAAGTATTCGACCCAATCATTTTCATCAATATTGCCATAAAAGGCATCTGTTGAAAATTGACTGACATGATCATAAAGTTCTTTGTCTAATTCAACAATTGAGACCTGGCACTTTTTTTCTTCCATCAAATAGCTAGTCATTCGCCCATTACCTGGACCAAATTCCAAGACATCACTATTTTCTTTGATTTGTGCTACGATTTTCCCAACACTGGTACTCTCGTCTGTTTCCATTTCAAAATCATACTTCATCTTTTGTCGTATCCTTCCATTTATGATCTAAGATGACAATTCCTTCTCCGGCATAACGACCGGTAATAAACATCGTCACGTATTTTGTTTTGTAGACTAATGGGACTGTTGCATGTTCCTCAAAGAAAGCAATATCAAAATAATATTCACCTGTTAATAATGACATTTTTTCATATTCTAAATAAAAAACATTCCGTCCTTTTTTCCAAGGAATTTGCACGCCATCTAATAACGTATTTAAGCCACAGACATAATGATTGTCCACTGTTCGAATAGCGACCCCGCAAACAGGCTTCTTAATTTGGTCGTTTTTGACAGTATATTCAATTTTTACAATCACTTTTTCATCTTGCGTTACCATTTCTAATGGTTCATAATCCGCGTTTAAAAGTTCCGCATGATCCACTTCAATAATATCTGGTGTTGGGGTTTCATCTTTCATGGTCGCTTCGCGGTCAACTGTTTTAATTGATTTCTTTTTCAAAAAGTTTTCGTAATTGGTCGTCACGTCCATCGTATCTCCATATTCAACGACTTTCCCGTGTTGCAACCAAAAAGTTCTATCACAAAAACGACGGATGGAGTTTACATCGTGAGAAACAAATAAAATTGTTTTACCAGAATTTTTAATTTCCGTAAATTTTTCCATACATTTTAATTGAAACTCTAAATCCCCGACAGCCAACGCTTCATCGACAATTAAAATATCGGGATCCACGTTAATAGCTACCGCAAAAGCCAAGCGGACAAACATACCACTAGAGTATGTCTTAACTGGTTGATACAAATGATCGCCGATGTCAGCAAAATCAATGACATCTTGGACACGCTCTTCCATCTCTTCTCGGGAAAAACCCAAGACCATTCCATTTAAGAAAATATTTTCATATCCTGAATATTCAGGGTTAAAACCTGAACCTAATTCAAGCAACGCTGAAATTTTCCCATTAATCACCATGGACCCGGAGGTTGGCGTTAATACCCCTGTAATAATTTTTAACATGGTTGATTTTCCAGAGCCATTTTCGCCGACAAAGCCAATCATCTCGCCTTTTTTAATTTGCATCGTGACATCGTCTAACGCATAAAACAAATCGTGGTAGGATTTTTTGGTTGGACTAAGCGCTTCTTTAAACCGATCGGACGGCTTTTTATACATGTTGTATGTTTTGGTAATATGTTGGATATCGATTGCATATTCTGACATGTCGTTCTCTCCTTATAGTACATCTGAAAAATGTGGTTTTAAGCGTCTAAACACGGTTGAGCCAATTAATAGTAAAACAATAGTAACTCCCCAGAAATATAAGCTATATTGCCAATGTTCCCAGAACCATGCACCGCCTAAATAAGATTCGCGGTATCCTTGAACAATATAATATAATGGATTGATTTTTAAGATTGTCGCAATCATTCCAGTTGGTTGCCATAAAATTGGCAATGTCCACATAACTGTTTGCATAATGATATTGATAAATTGCATAATATCAGGTAAAAATGGTTGTGTTGAAGCAGTAATCCACGTAATTGCTGTTAAAAAGACTAATAAACAAGCTAAGTAGTAAATTAATTGCAAACTGTACAGACTTGGGTAATAACCGTTAGCTGTAGTAATTACAAAACCAATTAGAATGAAAAACAAGTGGGTGTACAAGTTCGATAAAATTTTAGACGTTGGTAAAATTTGTACATTAAACACGACTTTTTTAACTAAATAACTATATTCACGAAACACATTCGTGGCTGATAATAACGAATCTGAAAAGAAGAACCAAGGTACCATCCCTGTTACTAAATAGACAATGAACGGCATATTGTCGCCTGCTCTAGAACGAAGGCCTACAGAAAAGACAAACCAATACGTCAAAACAGTTACTAATGGCGTTAAAAACGCCCAGACAATTCCTAGTGCTGAACCAGCATACTTGGCCTTAAAATCATTAAATGAAAATTGTAGTAACAATTTTTTGTTCTGAAAAATATTCTTGAAAATTGAAAATGTTTCTTTAAACATATACTTATTCCTTCCGTAATAAACTATTTTTATCTAAAATTTTTGAATACAAAAATGCCATTTTAAACAACATTTCTATTTTATCGATAAACGCCTAGCTTTTCAATAGTAGACCCCTTTTTATAAAGAAAAATTTAACTGATTTCGCTATATTAAAAAATCTTGTCCAATTTTTAGGAGATTATGCTACAATAATGGAGGTCTTGCATTTTTTGCACGGAAACTATTTTTGAGAGAAGGGAAATTATGGTTCTTTTTATTATTTACGTATTTCTGTCTTCTGCTGGTCTGGTCTTATTTAAACTAGGTTCTAGCAGTTTGAACATCCAACTCCAACAAACAATCTTTTCAATGAATATCTCACTTATATCTTTATTAGGTTTATTTTGTTATTTAATTAGTTTTATTTTATGGATGTTAATTATTAGTCGTTCCGATGTTTCTTACATTGTTCCTTTAGGCGTTGCCTGTACAAACATCGCTATTTTAATTGCTTCAAATCTTATTCTAAAAGAGACAATTACAACGAATGCCCTTATTGGTGCTGTGGTTATTATTGTCGGCATTGTGATTATGAATCTTAAATAAAAAAGATCGCTATTCATTGAGCTGACCCTTAAAAATTAGACTTTCAGGTCCAACTTTTAAGGGTCACTACACATTAGCGATCTTTTTTATTTTCTTCAGATTTCATGATAGATAATTCCTGCAATAATGTTTTAATGCGATTTTCGTGTTTTGAAATCAACACAGAATTTTTAATTTCCATAATTAAAAGGACAATCACCGCAGCTGATAATAAGAAGTTTGATGTTGTTTCAAACCCAAAGGCCATTGCTAACCATTCTGCCACATGCGGGAAAATAGCAAAAATAATTAAAACAATTGAGATTAATAACCAAATCAAAGCATTTTTTAGGAGAAAAATATTTTTATTAATCCCTCGAATAATGTATAAGAAAAAGCCAATTGCAAATAAAAATAAAGCTAGCCATAACACGGTTGGTAGCATCAATCTCCCTCCTTCATAAAGGCAGCAATCAGAATTGCTGAGCCGACTTCCAGCATATACTTCACAGAAGCCAATGCACGAATCGAAGAAACACCACCAAGCCGTTCCATCATATTGACAGGTCTTTCAACAATCACAAAGCGTTTTTTAATTAAGTGAACAATCGATTCTGGCTCGGGATAATTTGTCGGATAACGCTTTGCAAAAAAAGCAATCACTTTCCGATTTCCCGCTCGATAACCAGAAGTCACATCATAAATTGTTTTACCAGAAGCCATTCGAATACAAAAGGATAACAAACGAATACCAAAACGGCGCATTTTCGTACTTTGAAAAGCCGCTTCGTTTCCAGGAATGAAACGAGAGCCAATCGAAAAATCACATTTATCCTCTGCTAATGGTTCCAGTAAAACAGGTAAACTATTGATATCATGCTGACCATCGCCATCAAACTGAACCGCCACATCATACTCATTTTCTAAGGCATATTTATAGCCGGTCTGCACCGCCCCGCCAATACCTAAATTCAACACTAAATGAATGGCATTAATTTGGTTGGCTTCTAAAATTTGTTTGGTTCCATCTGTCGAGCCATCATTAATTACCACATAATCCAATTCATGTTGAAAATGCGTAACTTCCTGTTTAAATGTTTCAATGGAAGCAATCGTCCGCAAAATGTTTTCTTCCTCATTGTAAGCAGGAATGATTAAAAGTACCTTCATAAAGAGAAACACCTTTCCACTTTTTCTCTAACAAAACCCCTCACTTACACAAAACAATTTATTGTTGAACGTTTTCTAACATTTGTGCTAAGGCTTCTTGCCAAGTAGGAATTTTAAAGCCTAACGCTTCTGTTTTACTTAAATCCATGACAGAATATTGTGGTCTTTGCGCCTTTTGTGGAAATTGAGTTGAATCCACTGGCAGTACTTCCACTTCAGTATCTTTTAAAATTTCTTTAGCAAACTGATACCAGCTACAGCTGTTTTCATTAGACAAATGATAAACACCAAATGGCGCTTTTTCTGCAATAACAAATGCCATAAATTCGGCTAACGTTCTTGTCCAAGTTGGGCGGCCAAACTGATCGTCCACTACCGTTAGTTGGTCTCTTGTTTCCGCTAATTTTTGCATAGTAAAGACAAAGTTATGACCGTATTGACCAAATACCCATGATGTTCGAATAATATAATAGTCGTCCAGGATTTCTTGTACCGCTTGTTCACCTAATAACTTCGTCCGACCATACTCATTTAAAGGATT
>NZ_JAHLRI010000042.1:0-18627 GCF_018919685.1 Enterococcus sp. S183_ASV_20 | reverse complement strand
GTTTCACCCACAGGCAAAGTTGGCTATGTCAACATTGCGACAGGTCCGTTAAGCTCGGGTGCGCCAGCGGCGGAAGTGCCTATCGAAACTGCCATCAAATTGTTGAAAGACATGGGGGGCAGTTCCATTAAATATTTCCCGATGAAAGGCTTGGCTCACAAAGAAGAATACCAAGCAGTAGCAGCAGCTTGTGCCAAGTATGACTTTTATTTAGAACCAACAGGGGGCATTGATTTAGAAAACTTTGAAGAAATTGTTCAAATTGCGGTGGATGCCGGCGTTAAAAAAATCATTCCTCATGTCTACAGCTCAATTATTGATCAAGAAACAGGGGACACTAGAATAGAAGACGTGAAAACGTTACTAACCATGATGAAAAAGACATTGAATAAGTAAAGGGCCAATCTTTATTTGACTTTCTTCGCCAGATTTGCTACTCTCAAGTGGAGAATAAATAAAAACCAACAAATGAATGTGGGGTATTTTGGTGAGTGTCGTAGGTATCTAATTGATAAGTTGAATAACCAGTGAACCAAGCAAGGTTTATTTGGTGTGCTTAGAAAGTGATACCTGTCAGTCATCTCAATTACTAAATACCTCCTTTAAAAGAGGTTTCTTTAGTAACCTTTATCCAATGATAAAGAGGACAGCGGTAGAACGCTGTCCTCTTTTTTCTGTAGAAACTGGTTTTTATTTAAAGGCGCCAGGTATTCTTTTCGTGATAGAAAGGAAGAAAAAACAAATGAACCATGAAACCATTCAAAAATTACAATTTACAACAATTCTTAAAGAAGTTCAAACACGTGCGATTGGCGAGTATAGTAAAGAACGGTTGGCGAAAATGGTCCCTGCAACACGTTTAGAAACAGTGCAGTCCCGCTTAACGGAAACAACCGAGGCCCGCTTAATTATTGATAGCGGACAACACGTCCCTTTCATGGGCTTGAGCCAAATTACCCGCTTGCTTCAACAAGTGAAAAAAGGCTTAATCCTTACACCAAACGAATTGATTGAGGTCGCTGACTTTTTAAGAAGTAGTCAGCGAATCCAGAAGTTTTTTGAAAAAAATCAATACCAAACACCACGCCTATTTAGTTACAGTCAGCACTTAGCTGATTTCAGAGCAATCGAAGAACAAATTTATACGAAAATCCATAACCAAAAAGTTGCCACCGATGCTTCTCGACAACTTCGGAAAATCCGGCGTCAAATCAATGAATGCCAACAAGAAATTGAAACAAAAGTCACCAAATTTTTACGCAATAAAAATAATCAACTGTATATTCAAGAAAATATGATGGTGAAAAAAGGGGAACATTACACGGTACCAATCAAAGCTAGCTATAAAAATAAGGTTTCAGGCACAATCATTGAGCAATCCAATAAAGGACAAACGGTCTTTATTGAACCTGTAGCAATTAGTAAATTAAATGAACAATTGACACTCTTAAAAGCGGAAGAAACAGCGGAAGAATATCAAATTTTGGCAGAACTAACAGGGTTAATCAATGAGCAAGAACGACTAGTCGATCAAGCCGTCGATACAATGACCACCTTAGATATTATTTTTGCACGAGGAAAGTATAGTCGCGAAATTGGTGGGATTACGCCAAAAGTAAACAAAGAAGAACGCTTGCGCATTGTTCAAGGAAAACACCCTCTTTTATTAGAACACGCAGTACCATTGACGTTTTCTTTAGGAGCAGAGTATCGAGGACTTGTCATTACAGGTGCCAATGCTGGTGGTAAAACGGTTGTCTTGAAAACAGTTGGCTTATTGACTGTCATGACACAATTTGGGTTGCAAATTCCAGCACAAGCGGGCACAGAGATTCCAGTATTAGATGAAATTTTTGTCGATATTGGTGATCAGCAAAATCTGGAAAATGCGTTAAGCACTTTTTCTGGGCACATGAAAAATATTGCGGAAATGTTGCGTAATGTTAAACGACACACGCTTGTTTTATTAGATGAAATTGGCAGTGGCACCGAGCCGAACGAAGGAGCTGGCTTAGCGATTGCTATCATGGAAACGATGTATCAAAAGGGAGCCTTGGTAGTTGCAACGACCCATTATGGTGAAATTAAACGTTTTGCCCAAGAGCATGACGATTTTGTGCCCGCCGCAATGGCCTTCGATCGTGAAACATTAACGCCCAAATATCAATTGAAAATTGGTGAAGTTGGCGATAGTCAGGCGCTTTGGATTGCACGTAAAATGAAGATGGAGCCACAGCTCATTGAAAAGGCGGCTCATTATATTCAGCGGAAAGAATACCCTACTAATCGAAGTCTATTTAAACCCCTGAAAGCAAAAGAAACGACCTTTGCCACGTTTGTAGAAGAAACAGACCGTTATCAAAAAGGTGATCGTGTCCTATTGACAGAAACACAACAAATTGGGTTGGTTTTTACAGATGAGGGTGAACAAGAAATCCAAGTATTTGTGAATGATAAAATTGAAAATGTACCACGAAGACGATTGAAATTACAAGCGAAAGCACAAGATCTATATCCGCAAGACTATGATTTAGAAAGTTTATTTACAGATTTCCATGAACGAAAGAAACTCAAAGATATTGAACGCGGCTCAAAAAAAGCGCAGAAACAATTACGCAAAGAGGCCGAAAAAAGAGCAGCAAGACGCGACAAATAAGGAACTTAACAGAAGCAATACAACAACTTAACACTTTGTTTACTTGTTATTTATCAGAAATCAACTAAGACTTGTTATAGTCAATGTATGGGTAGATATGAAGGAGGAAACAAGGAAATGAAGAAAAGAGCTTTGCTAGGGGTTACCTTACTAATATTCACAACATTAGCGGGTTGTACAAATTTATCTGAACAGAAAAGCGGCGAAAAACAAACAGAGGTTGCTGAAGCGAAGGCAACTGAATCTGAAAAAGCACCAGTAAAAAATGTTATTTTTATGATTGGAGATGGCATGGGGAATCCGTATACAACGGGCTATCGCTATTTCAAAGCCAATCACTCAGACAAGCGTGTTCCCCAAACAGCTTTTGATACCTATTTAGTTGGGCAACAAGCCACTTATCCAGAAGATGAAGAAGAGAATGTCACCGATTCAGCGTCCGCAGCGACAGCGATGGCTGCTGGAGTGAAAACCTACAATAATGCTATTGCGCTCGATAATGACAAGTCCAAAACAGAAACAGTGCTGGAACGTGCGAAAAAAGTGGGGAAATCAACGGGGCTTGTAGCAACATCTGAAATAACACATGCAACCCCTGCTGCATATGGCGCACATAATGTTTCACGCAAAAATATGGCAGAAATCGCCGATGACTATTTTGATGATCAAATCGATGGACAACACAAAGTCGATGTGTTACTTGGCGGCGGCTCCGAATTATTTGCCCGGAAAGATCGTGATTTAGTCAAAGAATTTTCCCAAGCGGGTTATGGTCATGTCACAGACAAAAAGTCGTTAAATGAAAACCAAGACGACAAAATTTTAGGCTTGTTTGCACCAGGCGGGCTACCTAAAATGATTGACCGAACGGAAGAGGTCCCTTCATTAGCTGATATGACAGAAGCGGCTCTTCAACGGTTAGATAAAAATGAAAAAGGTTTCTTTTTAATGGTTGAAGGTAGTCAAATTGATTGGGCCGGGCATAGCAATGATATTGTTGGCGCGATGAGCGAAATGCAAGACTTCGAAGCGGCGTTTGAAAAGGCCATCGATTTTGCCAAAAAAGATGGTGAAACATTGGTGGTTACAACTGCAGATCATTCAACAGGGGGCTTGTCTTTAGGCAAAGGAGATCAATACAACTGGTTGACGGAGCCTTTACATGCGGCAAAACGCACGCCTGATTTTATGGCAGAAGAAATTATTAAAAATGGTAATGTGGAAAAAACAGTGACTGAGTATATTGATTTTCAATTAAGTGAGGCTGAATTGAAAGCAGTGAAAACAGCGGCGGAGTCAAAAGATGTTGAAAAAATCGCTCAGGCATTAAGAAAGATTTTTGATGAACGTTCGAATACTGGTTGGACTACTGGCGGACACACAGGAGAAGATGTAAATGTCTATGCTTATGGCCCACAAGCAGAAGCTTTTTTAGGACAAATTGATAATACAGACCAAGCGAAGATTATTTTTGGCTTAGTAGATGGCACCGGGCAAAAAGCTGAGATTAAAGATAAAGGTATTGGCAAATAACAAAATAAAGAAAAAGCAGAACTTCTATACGTTCTGCTTTTTCTTCATTGAAGGCATAAAAAATTTATCTCTGTTATAATGAAGGTAACCAGATAAAAGTGAGGTCAAATAATGAAAAAAATGCATGTTGAAAGTGAATTTGCACCGTTGCGTTCAGTTGTTTTAGCACAATCGCAATTTTGTTTACCAGATAAATTTGATGAAGCGGATACGACTTTTTTAACAGAGGAAAATGCCCGTTTAACACAGAATAATGAAGGGCGTGATTTAGCAGACTTTGCACCAGAACAACAAGTGCGTTGGGAAAAAGAAAAAGAAGTCATGCAAGGAGTATTAGAATCTTATGGCGTAGAAGTATTTCGTCCACGTTTATTGACAACCTATGAAAAAGAACATGGCAAGGAATTGGGCGTAGGATATAGTAACTTCTTTTCACGAGACCCTTTTTTTACAATTGGCAATCTCTTAATAGAAGGAAACTTAAGATTTCAACACCGTCGACAAGAAATTTTACCAATTCGTCCGATTATTCAGCAGTGGACACAAGAAGCAGAAGGCTATTATTTTGCTGCGCCACAACCTGACATTTCTGAAGGGGCTTTAAGTGAAGCAGGTCCCTTTATTGAAGGCGGCGATGTTTTAGTTCTAGGAAAAACAATTTTTGTGGGCTACTCTGGCTTGGCAAGTAACCTAGCAGGAATTCAGTGGTTAGCCAATATGATTGGTCATTTTGGTTATGAAGTGGTGCCGGTTCGGTTACATCCGCATATTCTCCACTTAGATTGTGCGTTAAGCTTGTTGAGAGAAGGCTTGATGATTGTTTGTGAAGAGGCCTTTTTGGATGGACTTCCTGCGCAATTAGCCAACTGGGAAAAAATTCACGTTACTTTGCAAGAAGCAGCGTATTTAGTGACAAATGGTCTACCGCTTAACGAAGAAACGTATATAACGGACCAATCGTTTACAACCTTAATTCCTCAAATAGAAGCAAAAGGTATCAAAGTTGAGGCAATTGATTACCATGTTTCTAGAATGTTAGGTGGTTCTTTCCGTTGTACAACGCAAGCTTTGATTAGAGAATAGTCAGCGAGTGATTATCAATTTTCGTAAGAAAAAATGTACGTTTTGTCTATGAAAACGATATAATTTTAGTTTTCACTATTTTTTTTAAAAATATTGAGGAAATTTTGATTTAATAAATGCGAGAAAACGTCAAAATGTTAGTGTTTGTTACTAATATTTTGACGTTTTCTCGCTGTTTTTTTATAAAATTACCACTTTATATATGAAAAAAAACGATATCTTTTTTGAAAATTACGTTTTCAAAGACACAAAAAGTCGTTGGAACCTTGCTGTTATAGTAAATTCATTTTTTTTGCATGAGGTGTTTAAAATTTGAAATCACAAGCAGTCTTTTTTTCGCTATACTTAGTTTACGTTCTACTGAGATAGAAAAGTTTTTCACTTTTTTATTCATTAATTAACCAAGATATAAAGGAGAGAGTAAAATGAAGAAAAAAACATTGGTAACTTTATTTGCAGGAACAGCTATTTTAGGGGCAAGCATCGCTCCTGCAGCAGCGCATGCAACAACGACTGGTACAACACCAGCAAACGTAGAGATGACAAGTGGTTCATTACCAGGCGGTACGGGTGATGGAGATGACGGAAGCACACAAGAGCCAGGACCAGGTACGAATACTAACTTTGATTTGTTATATGTTCCAACAGAATTCAAATTTGCTTCGACAGAAGTTAGTTCTGATTTATCAGCGATTTCGTTAGATGCGACAGGTACCCAAACAAAACGTTATGGTGTCG
This sequence comes from Enterococcus sp. S183_ASV_20, assembly GCF_018919685.1. Lineage (NCBI taxonomy): Bacteria > Bacillati > Bacillota > Bacilli > Lactobacillales > Enterococcaceae > Enterococcus > Enterococcus sp. S183_ASV_20. The sequence continues at coordinate 12,617 of NZ_JAHLRI010000042.1, read as the reverse complement.
GGGATGTTCGTGGAACACAAGCGGGTTGGTCAGTTACTGCCGGCGTTGCTGAAATGAAAAACGGTACTGCTACGTTAGAAGGTTCAATTACCTTTGCACAAACAGGAGCGGTAGCGAAATATGATGAAACAACAACAAAATACTCACGTGATGTGGCTGCCTTTGCAGCAGATCCAGGAAGTCCTGAATTTGCTGGAACAACTATTCCAGTAGGTGGAGCAGCTGTATCAATTGCTACAGCTGCAGTTGGTAAAGGTCAAGGTACATGGGATTCTGAATTATCAAATGTAAAATTAAACATTACAACACCTAGTTCACAAATTACAAATGGTGCGTATACAGGTAACGTAACTTGGACATTAGTGGCTGCGCCATAAACAGTTACTAACGAGAATACTGCATTACTAGAAAAGGAGCTGCGCAGTGGTGCACGGCTCCTTTTCGATACATAGGAGGAACAAATAATGAAGACAATGCGCTGGCTAATCGTCACAGTTTTTATTTGTGTGATGGCATTAAGCATCCCTTCTGCTGTACAAGCAGAAGAAGCGGATGACAACATGAATACAAAATTTACAGTTAAACCCAATATTCCTGAGAATCAAGCGAAAAATACGCAATCCTACTATGATCTCATTGTAAAACCAGGACAGAAACAAGAAGTCGAATTATCATTAATTAATAAAACAGATGAAGAATTGACGATTGATTTAAATTTGGCGAATGCTGTGACGAATGACAATGGTTTAATTGTGTACAATGATTTCGAGAAAAAACCAGATTCAAGTTTAAAAGTACCCTTGACAACATTAATTAAATTACCTGAGGAACATGTAAAAGTTCCCGCTAAGAAAACCGTAACAGCCAAAATGACTGTCGAAATTCCAGCGAATGGTTTCCAAGGATTAGTTTTGGGTGGTGTTTATGCTTCGCTTGCAGAAGATGAAAAGGAAGAAAAAGGAAAATCAACGGGTTTAACCAGTCGATATGGATTTAATGTAGCAATTGCTTTACGAATGTCAGAAGATACACCGATGTATCTAGCAGAGACTCTTCAATTAGTTAAATTAGTTCCGACCATTGCTTTAGGAAATAAATCGGTCCAAGCGGTTATTCAGAATCCGACATCCGCTATTTTTCCTGAAGTACGTTTAGAAGGAAAAGTAACGAAAAAAGGCGAAACGAAAGAATATGCCAAACGGATTTTACCAAGTGTTCGTTTTGCGCCAAATTCGACGATGAACTTCCATTTAGATTTCGGGAAAGAAGATGTTCGTCCAGGAACCTATATTTTTGAAGGAAAAGCGGTCTTGAAAGAAGATGAACAACAAGTGTGGCCGTTTAAGCAAGAATTTACCATCAGTAGTCAAGAAGCCAAAAAATTAAATAAAGAAGCAGTAGTGAAATTGGTCCTACCGACTTGGTGGAATCAAGCTTTTTATGGCTTGTTAGTTGCAACAATTGTGAGTCTAATTCTAGCTATTTGGCGTTTTACGCAACAGAAAGCAACACTGAAACAACAAGCCTATTTACAACAAGAAAAACAGGCAGCCTTGAAAAATAGACAAGGAGTGCGCGATGATGACAGCGAAAAGTAAAGGATCACTTCTGGTGACATTGGGAATACTTTTAACCGTCAGCATTGCGATTCTGACCGCTTCTTCTGAGAGCTTTGCAGAAGAAGCGGGACAAACGAATATCGGTGTGACGTTTTATGGAGGGAAGGCACCCCTAAAAACGAAAGGTGGTACTAAGTCAACAGAACAACCAGTCACTAATAAAGATAAAAAAACGTCACAACAACAAGACAAAGTGAGCAGAAAAAACACTGCTAAAACGAATCCCACAGCTGCACAGACGTCCTTACCAAGGACAGGTGAACGAAATAGCACGTGGCTTTACAGCCTTGGTATTGCCTGTTTACTCGTAGTACTAACAAGTTTCTATTATTTGAATAAAAAAAGGAAAAAGGAAAAATAATGTGCTGTTTTTATAAACAGAGTCAATTGTAGAAGGAGGAATATAGATGGAGATTACGATGTGGATTTGGATTTGTGCTGGCTTGGCCGTCCTTTGTTTTGCTTTATTTTTACTGTTCTTAGTAAATAGCATGAATTTTGTACATCTGGCAAAGCCTAAGCAGTCTTTAGTAAAACAATCAATGTTTAGTTGGCTGCTTCTGGTGATGTGTGGCGGCTGGGTAGCGGTGGCTATTTTGCTGAATATCGCATTACAAACACAATTAACATAAAGAAAACCCGTTGTAAGTTTTTAAGAAACTTGCAACGGGTTTTTGTTAACTTTAAAATAAAGAACGGTACAATTTATCAAAAAAGTACAGTAGACATTTGTACCCAACTTAGATAGAAAATAAAGCGCTATCATTATATGATGATTACAGGAGGAGGACACAGCTGTGAATTATAAAATAAGTTATCTCCTTGACGAGTATGCAGGGCAAAAAATTGCGCTCTCTTTGGCTCAACAAATAACCGATCTTTCGCAACGAGAATTAGTGACGCAACTTTCGACAATAGGCGGAGAAGTTCAACAGAATACCGTCAGCATTCCAAACCTTTCCGCAAATGAATGGGGAAAACAACTTTTTCAACAACGTCAAGTGATCTATAGCGAAACAGAAAGACAAGCACTTATTTTTTTGCTCACTTATTCAGAAATCGAAGAACTATCGGTGTATCATTATCAAAATTTTTTAGACGTTTCGAAAGGCACTATTTTAGCGGACATCAAAAAAGTACGACACCAACTAGCAACTGAAAACATTGCTTTATCCTACGAACGAAAACGAGGGTTTTACCTAGAAGGAGATGAATTTCGGATTCGTCGTTTCGGGAAAAATTGGCTTGCCCGCCTCTTACAACAAAAGTCGGGCACCTTCGCTTTATTTTGCTGGCTCAGTCAGCATCAAATGAGCCAATACGCAAAAATACGTGACGGCATTCAATTAGCCGTCCAGGAAGCGCAGCTTCAACTGGTACCCAGCAGATTGGATGAAATTAGTTACTTTCTTGCTTTCTCTCAAAAAAGATTAGGCAAATATAAAACAGTCGTCTGGCCTGAGAACCAGTTAATTCAGTCCTTACGCGCTTATCCCGTCAGTCGTCGTATTTTAAGTGATTTAGTTGGGCCAGTGGCGAATATAGAAACTGAGAGTCTTTTTTTCACGATTTGTTTAATGACAGCTTTGCAAGGAGAATTGCGAGATACGAAGTTAGAGTTTTTATTAGATATTTCTGGTGAAATTATTCGGAAAATGGAATTATTGGCCGTCGTTCAATTTGAGCAGCCTCGTGAATTGCTCATGAATGTGTATTATCATCTGGTTCCTGCCTATTTTCGGATTAACTATGGCTTTTACTTGCCGAATGTTTTAATCAAGGATATTCGACAATCGTATCGGTCGCTTTATCATCTTTGTGAACAAGCGTTAGCTCCTTTAGAAAAATTAACGAAACGGTCAATCCCGTCAGAGGAAATCGGTTTTTTTACCATATTATTTGGTGGAGAAATTTTCGGGCAAAAAAATGAACAGCGGCAAGAAAAGCTAAAAGCGCTAATTGTTTGTCCCAGTGGTATCAGTTCTTCGTTGATTTTGCAATCGGAATTGCGTCGGCTATTTCCAATGATTGAATTTAAAGAAACGAATGCGGTGAGGGAAATAGAGAATGTATCTGAAAAAAGCTATGACATCATTTTCTCAACGGTCCCTATTGAAACAGCCAAAAAGGTTTATCTTACCAAGCCCATTATGAGCTCTTTGGAGAAAAATCAATTGATGCACCAAGTTCAATCAGATTGGCTATTGCCAGGTATTTCCATGCCAGATGTTAAAGATATTTTAGATGCGTTAAAACCTTACATTTCCTTAAAAAAAGGAGTCACAGAAGCGCAGTTATATCGTGTCTTGCATCGTAAAATGAACAAAATTTTAGAAAAAGAGGAGGATCTGCGTCCAATGTTATCGGAATTATTAACAACAGAAACAGTCCAAGTCCTGCCTGAAGTTGCAGACTGGCGAGCGGGAATTACAGAAGCTGCCAAGCCGTTATTAAAAAATGGCAGTATTACGGAAAAGAAAAGTACATTGATGCGATGATTCAAAAAGTCGAATCGTTTGGGCCATTTATCCATATCTGTCCAGACGTAGCATTGCCTCATGCGCGGCCAGAAGATGGCGTTAATCAGTTAGGCATGTCATTACTAAAAATCCAAAAAAGTGTCGATTTATTAGAAGATCCTAAGCATGAAATTCACCTTTTTATTTGTTTAGCTGCTTCAGATAACGAAACACATTTACGGGCCTTATCTAGTCTGACAAAAATTCTATCAAAAAAAGAATCATTACATCGCTTAGTGGCGGCTGAAACCGTCCCAGAAATACTATCAATTATCCAAGAAGGAGAGAAATAAGATGAAGATTTTTACAGTTTGTCAAAGTGGTTTAGGAACAAGTTTTATGGTGCAAATGAATATCCAACAAATTTTAGAGGAAGTCGGTGTTGATACAGATAATTTTCAAATTGATCACACAGATGTCGGGAGTGCCAGTGGTGATATGGCTGATTACTTCTTTGTCGAAAAAACATTGCAAGATGCTTTAGGGTCAATTCCTGCTGAAAAAATCATTCCTTTAAATGCGATTATTGATTACGATGAAACGAAGGAGAAAGTCTTGAAAGTTTTAGATGACAATGGCATTGCACATCAATAAGAAGGAGGAAAAACATGGAAACTTTATTGAATTTATTTGTTTCAATTGTTAGCCAGCCAGCGATTCTGGTTTCATTAATTGCTTTGTTGGGATTAGTTTTACAGAAAAAGAAATTTTCTGATGTTGTTCAAGGAACGTTGAAAACATTCGTCGGCTTTTTAGTTTTAATTGGTGGCGCAGGGCTATTAGCGAATTCGTTAATGCCCTTTGCGGAGATGTTCCAAACCGCATTAAATACACAAGGCGTGGTACCTAGTAATGAAGCAGTTGTAGCGATTGCCTTGCAACAATATGGGACACCAACTGCTCTGATTATGTTGGTGGGCATGGTTGTTAATATTCTGTTGGCGCGTTTTACACGTTTTAAATATATCTTTTTGACAGGTCAAGCGATGATGTACGTTTCGTGTTTGACAGCCGTTATTTTAGTGGGGGCCGGTTTTAGCGTTAGTTTACCAATGATTCTTTTAGGTGGTTTATTTGAAGGAACTTTATTAACAGTGACACCTGCTCTTTGTCAGCCCTTTATGAAACAAATTACTGGAAATGATAAAGTAGCAATGGGGCATACAGGGAATATTGGTTATGCGGCAAGTGGCTTTATTGGAAAAGTCTTTGGGAATAAAGAAAAGTCAACGGAAGATATTAAAATTCCTAAAAGTTTTGGTTTTTTAAGAGACTCAACCATCTCAATTATGATTTTGATGTCGATTGTCTATGTGATTTTGGCTTTGCTGGCTGGGACAGGCTATGTCGAGCATGAGTTAAGCAATGGCGAAAATGCGATTATCTTTTCATTAATTCAAGCAGGAACCTTTACGGCTGGTTTCGTAGTGGTTTTACAAGGTGTGCGGATGGTTTTAGGAGAAATTGTACCAGCTTTCCAAGGAATTGCTAAAAAATTAGTGCCTAATTCTAAACCAGCACTTGATGTTCCCATTATCTTTCCTTATGCGCCAAACGCTGTCTTGATTGGGTTCTTTGTGAGCTTTATTGTGGGAACTATTTCAATGTTAGCGATGGTCGGTCTGAATACCACCGTGATTATACCCGGCGTTGTTGGGCACTTTTTCTGTGGTGCCGCGGCAGGCGTTTTTGGAAATTCCACAGGGGGACGTCGAGGAGCGATTTTAGGGGCTGCGTTTAATGGCTTATTAATTAGTTGGTTACCGTTATTTATTTTACCAGTCTTGGGTGATCTACAGTTAGCATCCTCAACGTTTGCGGATACAGATTATTTAATCCCAGGCCTATTTTTAGGCAAATTAGGTGAGGCAGGTCCGAGTCTTTTAGTAGGAGGAATCATTGCTTTTGTAGTGGTTGTTCTTTTGGCTAGCGCTGTTTTAACTATGCGGGAGAAAAAAGTCGCCGAAGAAAACTAAGTGCTTTGTTCTAAAAAGGCAAATGGGACAGAAGTCAAAACGACTTCTGTCCCATTTGCCTTTTACCATTGTTCTTGGATAAACTGTGCAATTTGTTTCCGCGCTTGTCGTCCTTCTGGCAAGTATTGTTTCATTGCGAAAACGTGTTGCATGCCAGGTACCAATCGGCAAGTATCTTGTGGTCGTGGCCCTAATTGTTTTAAAAATTGGTGATAGGAAGGGCAAAAAACTTCATGTGTGCCGCCCACGAAAAAAAGTGGCGGAAATTTTTGATAATCAAAGGACAAGCAATTTAAAGAAAGCGTGGAGTGATTGGCCGTGTCGTCAATCTCTTGGGCAATTAATTGTAAATAGTTCATGCCAATCATTTTGTCCTTTTTTTGATAACTTTTGGCAACAGGAATGTCTAAATGTCCATCTAACCAAGGAGAAATTAAAACAGCAGCTTTGGGTAAGCGTTCAGGGAAATCGGTGGCTAAATTCTGCAATACGTTTAAAACCAATGTGCCACCAGCAGAATCACCTAATAAAATAACATCTTCGGGATCATAATGCTGTAAAATTTCTTGATAAGCAGCATAGCAATGATTGTAAATATCAGCAAAAGACTTATTTGGTGCTAATGGATATACAGGGATAAAATAATCTGTTGCAAAAGAGAGATCTTCAATTAGTTTATAACTAAAGTCTAATTGGCTATAGGCGAGATTCAATGTAAAGCCCCCACCATGCAGGTACAGTACAGCTTTCTTGGTGGGTGCAATAACGGAGTTTGACATGCGATACATCGTAGGAAATTGAGTCATTTCTTGAAGAGGAAAAAGATGACGTAAATGTTTTGGCAAAGTTACTTGTTCATTTAATGATCGTTGCCAATGATAAAAAGCCTTGGTGACTTTCGGATTTCGTTCAAGTCGAGCAATTTGGGAAAGACGTAAAGAATCTTCAAAAAGACAGGCTTTTAAGGATTTTTGACGAGAACGTGCGTGGAACAAATATGCGCTAGCTAACAACAAACCAATCGATTTCTTTTTCAATTAAGGCCCTCCATTCAGCAAAAAGTAAATCATTTTTTCTACAGTATAACATTTTAAAAGTAGAACAACGAAATTTGTTGAAGGGATGAAAGGACGGTTTAAACGAATGTACGTATTTATTTGTGGTTGCGTAAAGTAAATGATTGTAGTAAATTAAATGAGATTAAGAGGTCCGGTGAATGGGCGCGTTCACGGCAAGGAGAGAAGTAGGATGACAAATAAAAAGGTTACAATTAAAGATGTTGCCAATGACTCAGGTGTCTCCATTACTACCGTTTCACAAATTTTAAATGGGAATGGGGCACGGTTTAGTGGGAAAACGGTCGAAAAAGTATTGGCTGCAAAAGAGCGATTAAACTATCAGCCCGACTATTTTGCGCAACGTATGGTGATGAAAAAAAGTAAGACGATTGGCGTAATCGTACCTGATATTACCAATCCATTTTTCGCGCAATTGATTCGAGGAATTGAAAGTGTTTTATACAAAGAAAATTTTATACTGATGTTATGTAATGCGGAACAAGATGTTACAAGAGAACATGAATATTTAACAGAGTTGATTCGTCGTAGTGTCGATGGCTTTGTGATTGCAAGTTCTGAAATTTCCAATCAAACGATTAATGAAACGCTACGTGCGAAAAAGATTCCATTTATTGTACTTGACCAAAAAAAAGCAGAAGGCTTTAGCGACGCTGTTTTGACAGACGATTATAGAGGTGGGCAACTAGCAGCAAAACATTTACAAGAGCAACGACATGAACAGGTCGTCGTGGTAATGACACCACATGCGCCAGTCAATATTCAGCAACGGTTAAAAGGTTTTTGTTCTGTTTATACGGAAAAGGTCCAGTTGATCGAAACAGAATTATCAAAAACCGGCGGCTACCAAGCTGTCCCCGAAATTTTAAAAACAGAGAGCACCGGAATTTTTGCTATCAATGATGAAATTGCTTTTGGTTTATATCGAGGATTAGCAGAAGCGGGCAAAAAAATTCCTGAGGATTATAGTATTATTGGTTATGACAATGTTGATATGTGCGAGTATGTTTCGCCGCCGCTAACAACAATTGCTCAACCTGTTTTTCAATTGGGGCAAACTACGGCGACTTTATTATTGGAAAGAATCCATCAGCCTGCAAAAGATTGGGAGGAGCAAACCTTACCTGTCCAACTGATTGAACGATTTTCGACAGCACCCTTGAAATAGCTTTCAAGGTGTGCTATATTTTTGTTGTGGAATTAAAACGTTTTACTAAAACGTTTTAATTAGAATGAAAAAATAAATTTTATTGAGGTGGATGAAAATGAACGCGGTTACAATTATCGGAAGTATCAATTTAGACACAACATTAAGAGTCAAAGAAATGCCAAAACCAGGCGAAACAATTCACGCCATTGAACATTTTACAGCAGGTGGTGGTAAAGGAGCAAACCAAGCAGTTGCAGCGAAACGTTCAGGCGCAGAAACATATTTTATTGGTGCTGTGGGAAATGATGGCGCTGGAGCTATGATGACTGATTTAATGAGTCAAGATGAAATTAATTTAACTGGGGTCACCACTTTAGAAAAAACAGCTACTGGCCAAGCTTTTATTATGGTAGATAACGCTGGTGAAAATAGCATTATGATTTACGCGGGAGCCAATAACGCCTTTACGCCAAAACAAGTACAGGAACATCAAGAAATTATTGAAAAAAGTGATTTTGTGATTGCCCAATTTGAAAGTGCGATTGATAGTACGATTGCAGCGTTTAAAATTGCTAAAAAAGCAGGCGTCAAAACGATTTTAAATCCCGCACCTGCGTTAGAACAAGTTCCTGAAGAATTACTAAACGTGACAGATATGATTGTACCAAATGAAACAGAAACCGAAATTTTAACAGGCATTAAAATCACAGATGAAGCGAGTATGCGTAAAGCCGCAGAAGCACTTCATCAATTAGGGATTGAAGCAGTAATTATTACAGTAGGTAGTAAAGGAGCCTTTTATGACGTCAATGGACGAAGTGGTATTGTGCCTGCTTTTAAAGTGAAAGCGGTTGATACAACGGCTGCTGGCGATACTTTTATTGGCGCATTAAGTAGTATATTAGAGAAAGATTTTAGCAATTTGGAAGAAGCTATTCGTTATGGAAACAAGGCGTCCTCGTTGACTGTTCAACGTTTTGGAGCCCAACCTTCGATTCCTTATCAACACGAATTGGCAGACAAATAAAAAGGAGCGAGCGACATGAAAAAAACAAAAGTTATTAATTCAGATATTTCCCGCGTCATCGCACAAATGGGTCATTTTGATAAATTAAGTATTGGTGATGCAGGCATGCCAGTGCCTCGGACTACAGAAAAAATTGATTTAGCAGTTACCAATGGTGTCCCTAGTTTTATGGAAGTTTTAAACAATGTTCTTGAGGAATTGGCAGTTCAACGAATTTATTTAGCAGAAGAAATTAAAACAGAAAATCCTGACATGTTGACAGCAATTAAAACTCGTTTACCAGAAACTCCCATCAGTTTTATTCCTCATACAGAAATGAAACAAGAATTAAACAACTGCCATGCCTTTATTCGGACAGGGGAAATGACCCCATACGCAAATATTTTATTAGAAAGTAACGTTGTCTTTTAAACGAGAGAGGGGAAATAGAGATGAATGCGACTGCATTATTAATCGGTTTAGGACCGCTTCTAGGTTGGGGGCTTTTTCCAACAATTGCTTCAAAAATTGGTGGACGTCCGGTGAATCAAATTCTCGGTACCAGTTTAGGAACATTGATTTTTGCCGCTGTTTTTTCAATGATTAATGGTTTGGCTTTTCCAGCGGGCATGGATTTATTCTTTTCAATTTTATCTGGTGTCGGTTGGGCCTGTGCGCAAATCATTACATTTAAATGCTTCACGATGATTGGTTCATCACGTGCCATGCCAGTAACGACCGCGTTCCAACTTTTAGGGGCTTCTCTCTGGGGTGTCTTTTTCTTAGGAAACTGGCCAGGTGCGACAGCCAAATTGTTAGGCGCATTTGCCTTAGTGTTAATCATGATTGGTGCCAAAATGACGGTCTGGTCGGAAACGGAGTCCGCTGAGAGTGCTGGGATTATGAAAAAAGCAGTTCTTCTATTAGCCGTTGGTGAAATCGGCTATTGGGCGTACTCTGCAGCACCACAAGCGACGGCAATTGATGGCATGCATGCCTTTTTACCACAAGCAATAGGCATGGTAATTGTCGCAGTTATTTACTCAGCAGTTGTCACTATTAAGGGTGGGGAAACATCCCCATTTATAGAAGCTGTTTCTTACAAACAAATTTTTTCAGGCTTTTTCTTCGCCTTTGCAGCGTTAACTTATTTAATTTCAGCGCAGCCAGATATGAACGGCTTGGCAACTGGCTTTATTCTATCCCAAACATCAGTTGTGCTTGCAACGTTGACAGGTATTTGGTTCTTAGGTCAAAAGAAAACAGCCAAGGAAATGACCGTAACGATTATCGGCTTAGTTTTGATTTTGGCAGCAGCTACGATCACAGTGATGATTTAAAAAAGTATTCAACGACCTATTATTCAGGGCGTTGAATACTTTTTTTTATTTGTTCTAAAAATAATGCAGCAGCTGTGGAAAGAACCGTATTTTTGCGCCAAATTAAACTAATTTTGGCTGTTAAAGCAGGATATAGCGGGATAAAACGTAAATTTGTTTGCTTTGTTTCTAGAATACCATCAATGCTTAGGGCGCTACCTAGACCAGCTTCTACCATCAGTGAAGCGTTGTAAAGTAAGTTGTAGGTCCCAACGATTCGGAACTGATCTAGACTTGCTTCGAGCCAATCAGAGAGTTGGCTCGGAACTTTTGCTTGTCGAGAAATAAATAAAGGTTCTTCTTTTAAATCGGCTGCAGTAATAACATTTTTAGTGGCTAAGGGATGGTCCTTTACAGTAATTAAGCCCCATGTATCTACAACTGGTAATGTTAAATAGCTATATTTTTGTTTAGGTGCAGGCTCAATAATTAAACCAAAATCTAATAATCCTTTGTCTAGCCGTTCTATTACATCATCTGCATTCCCACTGTATAAATGAAGGTGAATATCAGCTGAGTGCTGGCTTGTTATTTGTTGTAGTGCATTCGCTAAAAAAGACATAGCTTTTGTTTCGCCGCCACCAATCGTGATTTCGCCATTAATGAATTCATTTTGCGACAAGTTGGTGACTGTTTTATTCGCTAAGCTTAAAATATCTTGCCCTTGTTTAGCTAAATATTCTCCTTCAGGTGTTAATTGTATTTGTCGATTTCCTCGTATAAATAATGTCACGCCTAACTCTTCCTCTAATTCTTTTAATTGCTTAGATAATGTTGGTTGTGATACATGCAATTGTTTGGCTGCGCCACTAATCGTTTTTTCTTGGACCACTGCTAAGAAATAGTGAATCACTCGTAATTCCATTACTTTCCCTCCTATAACTAAAACGCATACTTATCTATTTATTATAAGTATTAGACAGAGGAGTTGTCACGTATTACGATAAATTTAGCAAAAGGAGGCGATTAGGAATGCTTACAAAAAATCTCCAAGAACTAATTGCAACAGGGAGCATTGATAAAGATGAACCACTATTTCAACTTATTCATCAGATTCAAGAGGAAAATAGTCGCTATTTAATAGAATTAAATCAACAAGCCTATACACATAATGAAGTAAGGAATCTTCTTGCCACGATTATCCAAGACAAAATTGACGAAACCGTTACGATTTTATTGCCTTTTTATACAGATTTTGGACGCAATATACATTTTGGTAAAAATATTTTTATTAATCGGGCAGCTATGTTTGTTGATTTAGGGGGCATTATAATTGAAGACAATGTTTTAATTGGTCCGCGCGTTAATCTCTTAAGTGTCAATCATCCGGAACTGCCAATGAAACGGCGAGGTGTATTGCTAGCACCAATTACCATTAAAAAATTTGCGTGGTTAGGCGCGGGTGTCACTGTTTTACCAGGTATTACGATTGGTGAAAATGCTATCGTAGCAGCTAATGCGACTGTAACTAAAGATGTGCCAGCTAACGCTATTGTTGCAGGAACACCAGCTAAAATTATTCGTTGGATTCAGGAAGATAAGGAGAAAATATAATGAAATCATTATCAGAAAAAGTTATTGTTATCATGGGCGCTTCCAGTGGCATCGGTGAGGCAACAGCCCGTTTACTTGCCAGAAAAGGAGCGAAGTTAGTCATTGCAGCACGTCGACAAGAACGTTTAATTGCTATAAAAAAAGAACTTCCTGAAGCAACGATTCTCGTGCAACAAGCAGATGTAACGAAAGAAGAGGAAGTTCAGCGTGTAATCAAGCTTACAATGGAAAAATATGGACGAATTGATGTTCTTTTTAACAATGCAGGAGTTATGCCAACGGCGCCTCTTATTGAAGCACCAAAAGGAGAATGGCGTCAAATGCTAGATATTAATATT
>NZ_JAHLRI010000041.1:0-18873 GCF_018919685.1 Enterococcus sp. S183_ASV_20 | reverse complement strand
ACCTTTTGCAGCAAATACATTTAAAGGCATAAAAAATAGAGCGACAAGCGCTCCTACTAAAATTTTCTTTTTCATTTATTTGTCTCCTTTTTATCTGATAAACCAGGCGTTGTATGGTCTGTCACAATTCCTAAAATAGTTAATACAACAAACACTGCATTGACAACATCTAACAGCTGCTGATTAATCACATCAATTTGAAATTTATACCCAAAAGGGACTGCAACTACTTGAATAAGTAACAAAACTGCAGGAATAAGAGACAACCAGAATTGTTTATTTTTTATTCTTGATTTCCAATCAATCATTTTTATTTCCTCCAATTCCTCGAAAGAGGGTTTTATTTTGTTCTTCCAATCGACTAATGCGCACTTCATGGTTATTTAATCGGTCAACAGCCTGTTTTAGTTCTTTCATGCTATCTTCTAATTGAGAGAAGACATGATAGAATTTCATTAATGCGAAGATAATTCCGCTTAAAAATGTAATCACCGCTAACCATTGTTCTAGTGTTAAGTTCATCATGCACCTACTTTCTACTTACAATAAAACCGCCTAGCTTTCGCTAAACGGCTTATTCATATTCTTATTACACAGAATAAAGTTTTGTAATCACATAATATTTCGCTGCAGTTCCATTATTCTTATGTCCTTTAATTTCTGTATTTGTTACATAAATATACTTATTGAATTTCGCACCATTTAAAGTCTCCAAATGATGAACAATAGCCACACCCGAATAATCCACCGCATGAGTTTTGGGAATAAACATATAATTCAAATCCCATGGCTGCGCTTTTCCCGTATTACTATCATAGGGTTGGTACAATGCGACCCAACCTGTAAAACATTTGTCTAAAGGTATACTTGGTTTCACAGACTGAGTCTCATTTAGATAGGCTGCGCCTTCCCAGATTTTTTTCCCTACGTTTAATAACATTTCCATTAAAGAATCGGTTAAATTCTTACCTGATATTTGTAGTCCGTCTGAAAAATTCTTTACACCTGCGATTTCTTGATTATTCGATAAATTAACAACACTATCTGTAGTAGCCAAAACTTTGAACGGACTATTTTGAGAAGAATTAGGAGAAGTCGTTCTAAATGCAATTAAAGGTGTTGCTAACGAATTCATTCTAATTTCTTGATACATAGATCCTGCAGTGCCCGCAATGGCATGTTGATAAACATATAGAGCAGAATATTTAAATTCAGGTGGCAAATCTGCTTTGTCAGTCATTGTTCCCGCAACTGTAGCATCTAGATAATAAAAACCAGCATAACCTGATAATTCTTTAAATGAAGTTACTCCCTTTGGCAAAGGTAGACCTGAACCATCATCATTAGTTAACTTTTTATTTTGAATGTCAAGGTTTTCCGTTTTACTTAAAAATCTATTATCAGCTTCCTGTTTCGTATAGAAGTTTCCCTCTTTAAACTTTTCAAGTGCTGCATCAACTTCATCTGTTACTGACTTCCCAATGGCTGAAATGCGACCTTCTGCATCCACCAATATATCTGTTATTTGTTTTTTTAGCGTATTTAAATCTACCTTGATCGCTTCAATAAGTTTTTCAACATTATCATAGTCAGTATTCATTTTATTTAGTGCAGCTTGATATGCTTCATTCAAAGATTTTACAAGTTTATTGTATTCAGTAATAATTGTTTCAGCTTCTTCGGCATCAATGTCAGCATTTCCTTTAACAATGATTTTAAAGTCTCCCGTAGTGTCTCTTTTCCCGTCTTTTTGAAACGAAAAATATGCCCTTTTGTACGTCCCTTCTACGCTAAACGCTGCACTAGGAAACGTGTATTCAAATGTTCCTTTTTGCAATCCAGCGTTATTGGAAGAAACGTTTTCAGAATCAAAAACTTTCACTTTTCCGCCTGCAGGTTCTCCCTCAAAGGTGATGATTCCACCCGATAAATCTGCTATCTCATCTCGTCGAGAAATTTTCACAGTAATTGTTTGCATTTTTTCATCGCCAACACGACCATAAATAATTGGTGGCATGATTGGATCCTTTGAAAAATCGAGATTTAATATCTTATTCGCCATCAAATCCCTCCTCTATGATATTTTCTTCTATTCTTGTTAGGCTTGTTTATTTTTTTTTCTAATTGTTCAATTTTTTCAATAAGCTGTTTATTAGTTAAACTGTTAAGCATCACTTGTTTATTCATATCTAAACTTAAATAGTGGTCTTCATTATGTTTAACACTTAAAAATGGTGAATATTGAGCAATTAGCCCAAGTTCTCTTTTATTAGAAGGCTGTTCTATTGGATTATTACTTTTATAGTTTTGCTTTCTATCAAATTCCACAAAGTTTAACTTTTTGGTTTCTTTGATACCATCAATCTTCGTATCTGTTATATTCTCCTTTAGCCGAACATCTGATTGATTTAGAATTGAAAAACCATTCATGTTTAAATTAGAGTAAAATCCTAAGTTAACATTGTTATTCACTGTAAATTTTGTACTAACACTAGTATTTACCAATGTTGAATTTTTTATTTCTCCAGATCCTCCAACATAACTTCCACCCATGTTTAAATTTGATATTTGAACCCCTGCGTCAAAAACTGTAAAATGTCTCGCAACATCGTTCCCTGAGACTTTTTTTGCTCCGACACTTGCTAACACTCCTGGTTCAGAATAAATATGGATTTCTTCTTTACCTAAAGAAGTAGAAAATGCTCTACCCAGACCTCCTAACTTATTTAAAGTGCCTTCTTTGTTAAATCGCACACCATCAGAATTTAGTTGCATCAATTCAATTTCTCTAGAATCATATATTGAAAATTTGTTAGCATCCATTGTTGATTTTAAAACATTATTATAGTAGTTCTTGATAGCTCCCTTTGACATTATAATTTTGTTATAGCCACTTTCACTTGTAATGTCACTACCTGTAATTGTCACACCTATAATGTTAATAGCTCTCAATGTTCCTGTAGCCATCCTGTCTGCAACAATTAGCCCATTATTTGTCATTGCTAACTCATAGTTACCGTTATATCCAGTTGAGCTAAATCCCAGCCCTCCAACATTCCACCGCCAGACTTTTCTAGCAGTATTTATACTTGTCGTATCCATAATTAATAGTTCTTGAGGATCTGCAAGCGACGGATATATGAGCACATGACCTTTTCCTGGATTTTTGATAATATCAGATGCTTCTTTTTGCGCTTGTTCAAGCCAATCTATTTTGTCTGACAAATCATTAATATTTTCTTTTGAGTCTTCAATTACTTTAGCAAAATCAGTTCTCGCTTCACCTAATTCGATTGACTCATATTGATCTAAAGAAATATTCCACACAGTTTTTACAATTTGTGCCGTTGTATTAATGTTTAGTTGATTAAACGCAACCGTTACCCAATCACATAAATCTACAACCTCAAGGCTTTTAAGTTGTTCATCTGAGACGGAACTCGCTAAGTCTACATAACTAGCTTTTATACTTACACGAGGAATCCCCACATTATTAGACTTAATAAACGATTTAACCATGCCGCGTAAAGCTTCAACATCTTTTGGCTCTTTATCACTAAAATCAACCATTTGTATTCTACGTTCCGTATAATTACTGACATAGTCACTATCAATATATATTTCTGGTAGAGTGATTACTTTTTCATCATCGCCATTACCGATTTTAGCCCAGCCATATATTGAAGTATACGTATTTTCAATGGATTCCTCTTGATTAATATCTGTTAAATTTTTACCGTAGGCAATGACTACATTCGTATCGGTACCGGCTTTTGCTAACAAGCGAACTTGATTATTATTAAAAAGATATTCCCCACCGAAATTATCTAAAATTGAACCAGCGACACCGCCTAAAACTTCTTGCGCATTTTTATATTTTGCGGGGTCTGTAAAATCAATTGAAGATGTAGTCCCCACATCACTGTAAAAAGTAAAATCACTTTTAGGCTCCATCTGACTTCTTAATTGATTCAATGCTGTTTGTGCCGAAATATTAGAATATTTGGAACCGATTTTTACCATTGTGCGCAACAATTTATAGCGATAATGCTCACAGTAAACAGTGACAATCCCTTTGATTGGTTTTGTAATTTGTGCAATTTCAAACCGTTGACTTTTAGCGACCAATGTCGGTCCAGCATCAGCGACTATCCATCTTCCTACTTTCAGCTCATGAAACAAATTCCCTACCACTGGATACTGGAATGTCATATCATAAATACCATTACGTTCCCTTGTAGAAAGAGGATTTATTGCATCTTGTAAAGGACCTATGCCTAGGGAGTTCCAATTGTTATTTTTCTTATCATGTAAAATAATCGTGCTCATACGGCTAAAGTCCTCCATTTTGGCTTAATTTTAAAATCAGTGATATAGGTATAATTGATAATGCTTTCGCCTGGGGACAGAGTGATTGGGTTATAACCATCTGTATTTAAAAAGCAATATTTTGTGATATTAAGGCCACCATCTTTATAAGCAATGCCTTCTTCGCAATCTAGCGTAATTTTTCCTGTTCCAGCTTCTTTTGCAATCCTGAATTGTTGGCCATTAATATAAATATTACTATCTTGTGTACTACTAGTTTTATTGAAAGTTATAATTGGCAGACTAGAAAAAGCTTCTGGATTCCTAATACCACCTCCACTTTTTATATCTCTTTCATCATCACCATCAAGACGAAAAACGAACGGCTGGCACTTAAAAACAAAATCAACATCTAACCAACTTCTTGTTTTGTCTGCCGCATCTACTTTGCTGTAGCCTAGCGCCTTATAATAGTATTCGCTATATTCACTAAAAATAAGCGGAGCGTAATCTTTTGATAAATAAAGCCACGCAGCTATATCTCTTAACTGCGCGGCAATAGTTGTATCTGCTTGTTTATACAATCGTACTGGAAAGACCTTCTCGATGTCTTTATATTTTCCTTTATCATAAATGACATCAGAGCTCCTTCCATCTACCTCTGTAAACTGCAAAGCGGCTTCCGGAATAGTAAACGTCATTTCGTTTCTTATCCGCATAGCGAATTCATTCGATTGTTTCCCTCTAAATTGAAAATATGGATAGTTCGTTAAATCCATTATAGCCGCCCCCTTGTTTGTCGTTCTGTGAGTGTTGCCAATTGTTGAGAAGTTTCTTCAATTGATTTCTCATTAGAAAGATCTGCATGTTCAATGTTTATATTGATTGTAGGATTGTAGGTTTTCGCAAAGTTGCTATTATTTACAATTTGGCTACCCAAATTAGCAGCGCCCATCATATTTGTGTTTAATGCTAATTCTGGACTAGTAAAGTTAAAATTTGAAAAAGCATTGTCAAATGAGAGTTCCTTAGAAATAGAATCTGCCATATTAGAAGTAAGATGTTTAACATTATCAAATCCTGCTATTATTCCCTTTTCTAAACCAAA
This sequence comes from Enterococcus sp. S183_ASV_20, assembly GCF_018919685.1. Lineage (NCBI taxonomy): Bacteria > Bacillati > Bacillota > Bacilli > Lactobacillales > Enterococcaceae > Enterococcus > Enterococcus sp. S183_ASV_20. Next base: position 13,457 of record NZ_JAHLRI010000041.1, on the reverse strand, counting down.
CATTAGTGCAGAACCATTATCAATTAAAACTTTTTTATCATATGGAATTGGACCTTTTAAACTAGCGATAGTATCTGCGATACCACTAACAAAGCCTTTAACTTTTTCAAATCCCCATTTTATTCCTTTTAGTAATCCACCCATTAAAGATGTACCTGCATCCCATAGTTCATCTCCAACAATTGCAGAACCTAAACTATTTACTAATCTTTTTACTGCCTCTCTAGCCTCTTCTTTATTATTATCAATACCCTCTGCTAAACCATTAATTAATCGTATAGCTGCTTTCCACATTCTATCTGAGAAATTAATAATATTCTCAACTAATTTATCAACTAAATCTGCAGCAGCGTTTACTAATCTGTATAAATTATTTCCAATTCCTTCTATACATTTCACTACTAAATCCATACCTGCATCGACGATTCGTGATAGATTATTAGAAATACCTTGTAGTACGCTAACGATTAACGTCACTCCGGCATCAATGATATCAGGCATTCTAGAAGATAATCCATTTAAGAAATTAATCATCAAATTAACAGCCGCATCGATAATATCTCCCATTCTATTACCGATTGCATTAACAAAATTAACGATAATACTAATTGCTTCATTAGTGACTTTGCCAATATTATTTGCAATTCCACGAAGAAAATTAATCAACAAATTGAAACCAGCTTGCAAAATATCAGGCAAATGTTTATTCAACTCTGAAAGCCACGTGATAATTAATGTAGCCATGTTTTGCACTATTTTAGGTAATTGTTCTGTTATACCTTGAAGCAATGCATTGATTAAACTAGCTCCAGCTCCTAACAACTTTGGTAGTGCTTCAGTAAGTGAACCTAAAAAAGTAGTAATAATCATCGTTGCTGATTCTATGATAGTCGGCATAACTAATAAGATACCATTAGTCAGTGCATTGATTATTTGTACTGCAGATTGAGCAATGATAGGCAACAGCGTGACTATTCCATTAGTAAACGCCATTATCAGTTCCCCAGCAGATACTACAATGCTTGGCAATCCTTGTGCGATACCAGAAATAAAACCAGACACTACTTGTAAAGCTCCAGTAATAATACCTGGTAAAGCATTGGCAATCGCACCTAAAATTCCTTGTAGCGCTGTACCAAAATTTGTACCTAATTGTGGCCCATAAGTCTTGATTCCTTCAGCTAATCCTTTAAAAGAATTCATAATTGTATCAATACCTTTATTTACATCTCCGCCACCCAGAGCTTTTGCTAGTAATTCAAAAACTTTTATAAAAAGACCAACGGGACCCATCATTCCTAGGATAACCATTTTAAGAATTTTTAAACCTACACCAACTATATCAAATGATTTTCCAACTCTCTCAGTTGGGTTTATAAGTTTTTTTAGAGAATCTATCACATTTTTTATTGCTTTACCGATTTTCATGATATTTTGCTCACCTTTGACGGTGAATGCTCCTTCAAGAAAATTACCTAATTCGCTCATATTTTTAATTGAACCAGACATTATTTTTCCGATTGCCTTTATCCCAAGTTTCATATCATTAATTTTTCCAGTAAAATTAATCATTCCTTGCCAAAGACTTTCAGGAAATAGCTTAATAAATTGAGACCTTAATTCCGCGATTTTCTCTCCTGGACCATTGGTTAGCATTTCAACAAAGCCTTTACTTAAAAGCTTTAATCCTTTAAATACTTGATCAATGGGTTTCATGAACGATTTTAAAGTCAACACCATTCCATCAACCTTATTCCTAAAAGTATCTGAAGTTTTATAAAAATAGATGAAAGCTGCGATTAATGCACCAATTCCAGCGATAACTACAGCAAAAGGATTTGCCATCATAGCCACTTTCATTAATGAGAAAGCCGTTTTGACACCATTAATTGCTGTTTTAACACTGTTCATAATTCCGATAGTTGCTTTGAAAGCAATAAAGCCTGCTATAGCACCAACAATAACAGAACCTAGAAATTTAATTATTTGAGCATTTTTACTAATAAGTTCAAACAATTTATCAAAAATAGGAAATTTATCGCCAATTGAGTCTAATAGTTCTGCAAATGCCGCTTTTACATGAGGAATAGAAGCTTTGACAAAAGTAACAATCGCTCTTGGTAATGCTTTTAATATATTTCCAATCATGGGAATAAAGTTACCAAAAAGAAATGTGGCCGTTGTTTCTGCTAACTGATTTAAAGAAGGTTGGATATCTTGTCCAAGAGCCATTTTACCAAGTACATTAGATAAAGAAGCTTTCATAGCTGCGAATGAACCGCTAAGTGTCTCTGCCGCTTCTTTTGCTGTAGTTCCTGTGATATCAAGATTTTCTTGTATTGCGTGAATGGCATTGTATACATCACTTAGGTTACTAATATCATATTTAACGCCTGTAAGTTTTTCGGCATCAGAGAGTAGTCGTTGCATCTCTTCTTTTGTACCACCGTAACCTAATTTCAAGTTATCAAGCATTGTATAGTTTTGCTTTGCAAAACCTTGATAGGCATTTTGAATATCTTGCATATTTGTACCCATTTTGTTGGCGTTGTCAGACATATCAATCATAGCCATATTTGCAACATCTGCTGCTTTTTCTGTATCGCCACCAACAGATTGTAGTAAACTAGCGCTAAAACTTGTTACGTTTTCCATATATGCATTCGCTGATAACCCAGATGTTTTATACGCTTCATCTGCATACTTTTTTACTTTGTCCGCACTACCTTTGAATAATGTTTCAATACCACCGAGGGATTGTTGTAGATTTGCTCCTTCTGAAATTGCGGTAGAGAATGCAGTTTTAATTGATGAAATAGCTTTGCCTACAACTGCAGAAGCAACTTTTACTAATCCCATTGAGATAGCTAAATTTTTTATAGAAAAACCAGCTTTGTCACTACTGCCTTCCAATTGATCTAGCTGGCTGTTAAGCCCAGCTACACTTTTACCATTAACATCAACATCAATTACAACTTGCCCATCAGCCATCTTCTTCCTCCTCTCCTAAGTCAGTATTAGGTAAGGCATATTTCCTTTTTAACTCTCGCATTCGACGTTTTTCTTTACTTGATTCCCCTTTTTGAGGTTCCCAATTCCTAATCTGAATAATCCTCTGCATAATACAATTATCTGGTAGACTCTCTAAAAGTGCTTGAAACTCTTCCCAACTCATTTTTCCTTGTTCTTCGAAAAGATTAATACCAATTTGACGAAAAGAAGCATAGATATACTTGGCATCATAAACCAAATCTATATCTTTACTATTTATTTTAGTTGGTAATTCATTGCCTAATTCATCAGTTTCAACTTCGGAATGTTGACCTAAAAGCAGGTATTCATCATAAACGTATTTAAACATTTCAAATTTTTGTAGTATATCTAAATCAACTTCCCCAACTAAGATTAGAATCGAAAGTTCAATCTTATCTTCTAATATCAAACTCTCATCTTGTATTATTTCAAAAACATCAAGGACATGATCAAACGCTAAGTTTATTGGAAATTCTTTGCCCAAAAACGAAAAGGATGTAGTCAGCGGATTATTCAACCGCATAATACTCATCCTTTCTTTTTGCTAACTTTTTTTAGATATTCTTGTTTTAATTTTTTTGATTTTTTACCACGCTCATCTAATAATTCAGTCTGTTTCTTAGTGTATTCTTCAATAGATTCACTAATACCTACTGATAAATCGTAAAAGGCGTTTAGCCATGCGATTATGTCTGGGATGTCTTTATACAAAATTGCAAACGTACCTTCACCAAGTACGGAATCATACCCTTTTGTCAACACAGAAATATATAATTCATCACTCATTTCCTCAGAATTTTCATCTAAGTCTTTCAGTTCTTGTACGACTTTATCGTACGTTTCTTCATATTCTTTTATATGCTCTAATGAACAATCAAAGAAAAATTCGTGCCCAGCAATTTTCACTGGAAAACCAGTACGCTCTACTTTAATCTCTAATGCTTTCATTTAATTACCTCCATAAATAAGGACAGCCAAATAGCTGCCCTTATTTTCGTATTTATGCTTGATTATTAAGTGTTAAGGTATGTTGTGCTGTTTTCTTACCATCCTCTGTTTCGCCTTCGGTAACATAAGTACCAACTGGTACCGTTTCTGTCCAAGTAATATTACCTGTTTCAGAGACAGCAAGGCCTTCTGTTACAGGCGTAATAGAATAGTTTACTTTTTTATTTGTAGCATTTTCAGGCAAAACAGTTGCTGTGATTTGTCGGCTACCTGCAGTACCCGCATTTGCTGTGGACGTTTTAGGAGAAAACTCTAAGCCTGTTACAGCAATTGGCGATGTTTTAAATGACGGTACATCTACTTTTTCGCCGCCGTCTGCAAAACCTACTTTGTATGTTCCTGATGGAACGTCGGTGTTTGGCTCAATACCTGTAATTTCTAGAGGGCTTGGACTAGCCGGAACAATGACTTCCTCACCTTTATAAACAATATACTCTCTAGCCATTCTTATTCTCCTTTCTCCATTTCAATGATTACCCCAGTTTTAGTCGGAGTCATTTTACCGATTACTGGGGTTATACTTTTGGGGTGATATTAGGTAAGGTATCAAAGGTAATCGTGCAGCTGAAATCTTCATACTCTGTCGCATCTCCTGCACCAGCGACAATATCTGTTACTGTTGCACGCCCTACATAAGTATCGCCATTCGTCATAATAATTTTATGCCAAATCTTACGATTTTCTCCAATTTTGTATTTTTTACTTGCAATTAATTTTTGTGCGGGATCTTCTGGGTCATAAAATCCTTCAGGACTATAAGCACCAGAAACAGAAGTCACTGTAGTTTCTGGTGTACCATCGCCATCATAGAAACCTGCATCGTCCGTTTCTTCATCGGTATCATCGCCAATTGAACTAATGTACTTGGCAAGACGTTTCCACTCTAACTCGGTAGTTGGTGTTGTTTCTTTCCCAGGTACATACTCAGCAATAAAATGCTGCCGTTTTGCATTTTTGTTCCGTGCAAACATTTGAATATTCATTTTTAATAACATTAATTTTCCTCCTTAAATGTGGTTAATTTTGCTTGAAAATCTAATAAAAAAACGAACCAACCTTGTTCATCAGCTTCATTAATGAACGGTTTGCTCGTTATCATTAAATTATTACACTCAAAAGAGCCATCTTTACTTGATAATTCTTCAATACTTTCTAATACATCTGAAAGAAGCCACAACGTATGCTCTAACTTATTACCGTCTTTTGATTTCATGGCAATTTCATAGTTTAACAACTCGTCTTTGATTCCGTCATAATATTCGGTTTCTACCTTACCGCCCGGTAATGAGTAAATCACTAAACTTTCTAGTGCTGAAAGGTATCCTTTCCGGATATTTAACGGCAAATTTGGAATCTGATTTATCCTTTCGTTTAAACAATCAAGAAAATCCATTATTTAATACCCGCTCCTTTCAAAAAGGCACGTTCCCACGAATTCATATAAGCACCTTTTGCTTTTAAATCCCACCGTGGTCCAGTCCCAGGCGTAGTATATTTTTTTCCATTTAGATAAAATTGGCGTTTCGCATATTTTGTACCATAAATAATCTTTTCACCTTCACTTGATAAATGAGCGCTTTGCCTTAAACTATTATTTTTTCGTGGTACAAATTGATTCATATCTGCCATCGCTTGATTACCCAGCGCATATCTGCCTCGTCTCATTGCCTCAGGGCTTACTTTGGTTCTTACACCGCTTAAATTCACCTTAATCCCCATCAGACTACCTCAATCTCATACGAGTAGACATCATTCGAATAGGCTTCAATTACGGTATCAACTTTAGTGATTACGTGTTCTTTGTCATCGTAAATAACTACTGATTGTTCTTTGAACTCAGGCAAAGGCGTAGTCAATTCGTGATAACAGAAAATCAATCCGTTATACAGCAATTGTTTGCCACTTGATGAAAAAGTATATTGGCTTCCTCTGTCAATTCGGCAATACTCAATAAGGATCGGTTCCTTGTATACTGGCTTGTTCCAATCGCCCTCCCCTAAGTACTCTTTATACTCAAAGGAATCAACTAAGAATTTTTTGGGTGGCTTTGGCATTAGCATGACGAAACACCTCGATATAACAAACCTGTACCTTCCAGATACAAATAAACGTCTTCGGCAGTTAACGACTTACTTTCGTTATTTCCAGAAGGATTGTAGCGACTGGCATTAGAAATACTCGTACGGCCTGCTGAAAAGCTTTGAGGGGCATTGTTGATACTTTCATACGTATCCGCACCAACATCGACAAAATACATTATTTGCGCACACAGAGCGAGTTTAAACTGTTTCACTCTAAATTGCCTAGAATCTTTCGTTATATCATTGAACTGATAAAAGTAATTCGTTACATTATCAATCGCTGCGGTGGCTTTTACTAAATATTTGTCAAAGTTATCTTTATATTCATCTGCGGCGCCTGTAAGCTCTTTAAACTCTTCAAAATCAATATAGGACATCTTAGATTCCTCCTAAAAAAAGAAGGAGACTAAGCTCCTTCTTCCATTTCAATAACAACCCCGCTTGTTGTCGGCGTTAGTTTACCAACTTTCGGGGCTACACTTTTGGGGCAACACCTTTAATAATCGCTTTAGCATTTTTTTCAGGGATATATTTGCCATACTTACCTGCCGCTTGTAACGCTGTGCCTGCGAAATCTTCTGAATCCATAGCACGTGCTACTTGAATACCTACGCCAGCTACACCTACGTTATCAGCTGAAAAAATTGCTACCTCATTTGGTTGAAATTTTTCATCTGGTAACTCTTCTAAAACAAACCCTTTAAATTTGTATAAAGTTTGTTCATCAACATTAGCGGATGAATTTTTAGAAGTTGTTGCAAGTTTTGAATCAATTAATAAGTCGTAAACGTCTGAATTAACATAGGCAACCCATGCAACGTTTTGAGAAACATTGTTATTAACAAATTTCTTATGAGCATTAGAAAATAGTTTTGTAATACCAGCTTCATCTAATGTAGTGGTTAGTTCTTCACTTGCATTGTCAGATAATGCTTTGCCTAACAAGTTATCCACATGTTGCGCCCAGGCAACAGCATGCAAAGCTAAGCGCTCTGCTACAACTTGATCAGGAATATCATTTACAGTAAACTGATCGACACCTTCATGAATTGAAAGTGGCGCTTCATATTTAACTTGTTTATTGACTGATTTAACTTCTTTACGTTTACCAAAACGGCTTGAGCTGCCTGTCCCTGTTCCAAATCCTACATTTTCATCTGTCGAATATGCTTGAATAACAACGTCCGTATCTGTAACTTTCAAATCTAGAAATGTATCGTTTTGAGAGACTCCGTCTTTTGTCTGTAAAGTACCTCCGAAAGCACGTAAAAATACTGCTTTTTTAGCAAACAGTTCTGGCAAAATACCTGCATATTGTTTAGTGTAATATTTGATTGACATAATTTATTTCTCCTTCTTAAATATATTTTTCAACTGCTGCTGCAAACACGTCTGTGTTTCCTTTATCATTTTTAGGATTTCCAGGGTTAACGATTTGCGGCGTTGAAGCTGGGTCTTTATCGGTTTGAAACAAAAAGGCTTTATTTTCTTGTAGTCCCTTTAATTGTTCTTCAAAACCTTGTAAATTACCGTCGACAACTTTAATAGTGTCTTTATCTAGTTGACCAAGTAAGATTTCTTCATCAAGCGCATTCGCTTCTTTTAATGCTAATTTAATTGCGAAATCTTTTTGTTGTTCAGCTAACTGTTTTTCAGAATTATTTTTCGCCTCATCAAACTTTGTTTGTAAATCAGCTAATTTTTGCGTTAAATCATCGTTTCCTTGTGCTGATTCTTTTAAGGCCGTCAATTCTTCTTGGTTAGCTTCTAGTTCTTGCTTAGCGCTGTCACGTTCACTCTCTGCAGTAGCAACTTGCGCATTTAGTTGCGTGACCGTCTTACCATGTAAAGCCATGATAGACTTCGCTGTTTCTTCCTCAATGCCTAATGCGATTAAATCCTCTTTTTTCATAAATCTGTTCCTCCTAAGTGTTTTTTGAGTGGCAACTCCCACTGTGAGCCGTCTTTTTGAGACTTCCGAGCAGGTCTAGGTATAAAATAAAAAGCCTAACGATAGTTAGACCTGTTTTCTTCTCTTTTTAAATATTCTTCGTAATCGGCATCTAATCGATCGTAAGGATCTTCCTTTGTCTCCATATTCACGCGAAACCCATATCTAATAAAAGCGATAGTGATTGCTAGTGATAAACCAATGACTGGCAATCCAATCACAATGGCGATAAATTTTATTAGCATAGAAACACCTCTTTTTTTATTTTATAAATCATAAAATCCCACTTCTTCTCTCTAAAAATCGTCATAGCGAAAATCTTTTAGCAACGTATTAACCGGGGTGTAAACTTTTTCACGGGCATAATTTCTGCCTAAATACTCATTAGAATCTACTAGTTCTCGTAGTTTCGCTTGGTTTGCTCTTACTTTCTGTTTCCATTGCTTGGCATTGTCAGTATGATCTAATGCTTCGGAAACCATTTGATTCTTTTTAAATTTGACTACTTGGCGCTCTAATTGCCGTTGACGTTTCGTCAATTCAGCAACTTTTTCATTTTCCTTTGCATCAATTTTAGGTTGATTATTTGTATTGATACCAGGGATAAAAGGAATGTGTAAATGATTGCAGTTAATCCCTCTATGCCCGCCAGCAGTTCCATATTCTGCGCCCCAATAAGGGTCGTAAATACTCTTATACTTTTCATTACTTGAAACAGATTCACGTAAATCGGCAACGTGTCCTTGAATCTTAGAACAAGCTTTTCTAGCCCCCATATGGCTAGTGACCAGTACCGTGTGAACGTCATACTCGCTCATACGGTCTTTTCGTAACTTATCATAGGTGTTACCTAATGTAGACTTTAAAACGGTTCGAACGTAACGTTCCAAGCTCCACGTATGACCGCCTTTATCTACAAATGTTGACTTAATCCCTTTCTGTGCCCAACTTTGTATAGTACGTTCTAACGCTTCGTCAAATGTAAATAACCCGCTGTTAAATGCAGCGACTGTCTTATTAATGATTTCATTGTACATTTGGCTGGTGGCTGTTCCATAACCGAAGTTAGTGGATAACAACGTTTGATTTACATAGTTGTTAATATCAGACCACACTTGGTCGTGATAGGCTTTCATAATATTGTCTAAATCTGTTGGCATAGGCTTTGGATCATAAGGTAATTCTTTATCAATATCTTTTACAATTTTTTGCCCGGTACTTTCAAACATTCGCTCTATTTCAGATTCAGCAATTCCTGTTACTTGAGAAATGACTTTTGCGGTTTCTTTGTTAAACAAATGTAACTCTTGAAGCTTTTCTCTTTGCCAATCTAAAATATTCTCGTTACCGTTTTTTAAACGCTTAGCGATGATTCGTATTAATTCGCCCTCTAACGATTGGTAGAGGTGTGACATATTAGAGGACCATAAATCTAATTGATGAGGTGTAATCATTATTCCTCATCTCCTAGTTCATTTTCCGCCGATATTCTTTCTTGTTCTGGATAGTCCATTTCTAACGTTTCTGCTCTAATCTCGTAAACTATTTTTTTGGCCTCTTTTTCAGTCACACCAGTTAATTTCTGAATAGCGCTTAGTTTTGATGAAAGACCAGCTGTAACTAATTTAGAGTAATAATCAGCTTTGGCATCTTGAGATTGAAAAACACCGTCATCAAAATCTATATTAATGCCTAGTTCTTTTGAATATTTGAATAGATTAAATGCTGCGGCCAATTCGAATATAGTTGTAATTAATTCTTTTAATGCTTCTTCCACAATTAAGACATTATCTGAACGGGTAGAAAAAGTCTCAGAATTTTCGCTGATGATTTCCGTAGCTGTTTTGACTGATTGTCCATCAAAGCTAAATGTTCCACTTGAAAAACCGGTTTGTAATTCAACAATGCGTAAAATAAAATTAATTGTCTCAATAAATTCCTGTGACCGTAACGTAGGAACAAATTCACTAATAAAAGGCTCGTCTGATTTCAACCGTTGATATACAGATGTCTTACTGTCAAATCGTTTTATAGGATTCCCTTTTTCATCATATCTAACTTTGAAGAAATGATCTGAAGCTAATATTTTTCTTCTCGCTTCTTCAACTTCATTCATAAATTCATCGTATTTTTCGTTAATATCAATCAATTGGCGCTTCGCGTTGTCAATAATACCTAAACTCAATGGACTATCGATATCTATGTTGTTTTTTCCAGCTAGTTTTATATAGACAAATAATGGTCGAGTAAATCCGACTAAAGCAGTCTCCTCTTTTAGTTCCTTGTACTTGTCTAATGTCGGTAATGGTACCCTAACACCTGTTTGAGATTGTTCTTCTGAACGATACAATTCGTTTCTGATATAGTAAGTGCTATTTTCCCACTCATGAAATTCTAAAAGTGTGTAATAAACATTTTTCTTACCTTCATTCTGTTGTGTAATCGTAGCAATAGCTGCTTCAGATATATCATTAGTGTTGGACTGTAAAGGGTAAAAAGTATCAGCTCGGCAAAAGGATATTTTTATTTTGTTTGTCTTTGTGTCTACATAGGGACGTAGGACAAGCCCTCCTATTGCATATCCTGCTTCCAGCTCTTCACCAAAGTTCTTACGAAACTTATTATCGTTAAAAACTGATTGTAAAAACTGGTCCGCTTCATCATTATCAATGCTTATCGCACACCCGTCATTAAAGACTAGCTTAGCTAATTTGCGAGAAACTACTTTTGATACATTTAATGAATGAAAAGCCCTGTGCATACGCATACCATCACTATTAACGTAGCTCACATCAGGAAACTTATTTTTATATATGCGTTTGTTGTCCATTATTCTATCGATTTCAGCAGTATTTACTCCGATTTTTGGATGATCTGTAATTCTATTAAGTGTTTCTACCATACCTATTTTTGCACCTCCAATCCTGAACATCGCTTTTAATTTGTCAAACATGTAAACACCTCTTTTCTAGGCGATATAGGTTTTATAAAAGTAATTATTACCATACCTTGCTTCATCAAGTGCATGATTATATTTATCTACGGGCAATCCATTATCATTTCTCACATACATAGAGATTTCTTTTTCAAAATTATAGTGGTCAAATTCTTCTCCACATTCTAAAACTATAAATTGGCCACTTATCATGGTGTTTTGTAGTCGTTCTATTCCAACCTCTATCTTTAAACCATTACTTGAAACTTTATCGGAGCTATTGTTATCAGCTTTATCTGTAATAATCCCTATTAAGTCAAGCTCAGAACGTAACGTTTTACAGGCAGGATCGACAAAGAAATAATTCCAGTGTGGCAAATGGTTCCATTTTGTATAACACCACTCAACAAACTGTTTAATCTCTTTTGCATAAATTGACATCGCTTTTGTTTCTCCCGTATCCGTTCCGCTATGATAGTAGTTTGCTAAACGATACAGATAAAATTTCCCAGCATAGAAGGTGACAACCCAAAATGCACAGGTAGTTGCATCAGCTTGGCCACCATCAGCAGTAAAAAACGTTTCAATGATGTTTCCTTTTATTTCGGTTGCCTTGTTGTTCTTACCGAACATCGAGTAAATAACACCTTGTGGTAGCACTCTATGACCATACCAGTCACGTTCTAAAAGATATTCGCTACTTGATAACTCATCGTATAACTGCTGCTTTCTTGATTCACTTAAGATTGGATTATCATCTGGTGTCCAATGACGAAATAAAAAACGTCCTGATTTCTCAAAACGTTCTAACAATTCTAAATTAGGGTGATTCGGTGCTGGCGGATTCTGTTCGCCTAAATGATAGCGCCATTCTGCAGCAAAAGTACGTCTAAAGCACTCATTAATGAAATCTTTATGCAGCAAGTTAAATTCTAAGAAAGTAACTGAGCCTAACGACATACCCGTAATAGCACCAACCGAATTGATTTTGCCGCCGCCTTTGTAATAAATCTTTTTTTCTCCGTTAGGTGCATATAAAAGCAAATGGTCCCCATGCTCATCATGTCGAATATCTGAAACACCATCAAAGATATGCATTAAGCCTAAACCGTCACCGTCCATAAACATTCGGAAAGCTTGTTCTTGATTATAAGCAGTCACAAGATGGTTCTGGTCTGGTGAGCGTAAATAGAAGTCTGCCATTTTAAATATATCACTGGTGGTTTTTCCGCTACGAGGAGTGCCTTCGTTTAGTTCAAAGGTTACTTTACTTGTATCATAATTGATATTTGCCACTTGCTTATCACTAAAATTAATTGCCATCGCTCACACCTCGTGATTTTACTTCTAACAAGGCTTCTAGCAATTCATTAGCTTTACCTCCAGCGGTTAACTTATCAGCCTTATTCGTAAGTATTTTCGCTTCTGCTTGAGCTTTTTCAGTTTGCGCTTGTTTTAATTCATCAGTAGCAATATACTTCATCAACTCACTCATAGCCTTTTGCTTATCGTAAAGCTTAACTGATACACCGTCTTTACCTTTTTTAACTTCCTGAATCAATGTACCGTCAACCTCGTTCGAATCTTTAAGAGAGACATTTGAAACTTTGTATGTTTTTACTTCGCCTGTTTCTTCGTCTATAACCTCTTCACCATTAATATCTTTAAACGGATATTCATCATAACCAAATTCTGTAAAATCGGTAATATCGGCAAATGCTTGCTTAACATACTCTTGTATCAAGTCTTTAATATCCACAAACACATCTTGTTGCAACTCTGCTTTTAAACGGTGCAACTCTTTTTTTATGCTATCTTTTGCTATCAACCTAATGCTATTGGCTCTAGCTGAATTATAGTCACATCCGTATGCTTGTTGATATGCCTTAGTGGCGTTAAAATGCTGTAAATAAAATAAACAGAACATTTTCTGTTGCTCTGTTAAAGCATCATTCTCTATAACGGGTTGCGACTCTTTTTTGTATGCAACCTTTTTCTTTTTGGTTGCAACCTCTTTAGGAGGCGCGTTCCATTTGCGAGATTTCCAAGACTTCACGGTGTTAATAGATACATCGTATTTATCTGCTATATCTTTATACTTCATACCATTTTTATAATCCTCATATGCTAAGTCCCATTTCTGCACATCCAACGCCACCTCCTAATTAATTTTATGTAAATGTGCGACAGATACATTAATACCTGTTATACTCTTTATATGGTAGTACTCCTTTTTTAAAAGCTTAAGTTCAGAGATTACAATCTATCTTAATTTTGACACTAACGCTACCTAGCCACTAGACCCATAATCTAGTGGTTTTTTTACGTACAAAAAAAGACCACTCATTTTTATTGAGTAGTCTAAAGATTTATATTAGACTGCCTAGCCAATCTAACACTTATTTAACAATACTAGGTTGCTAGCCACTTTATCCTGTTTCCGCAGGCT